>JBAVKY010000060.1:0-9950 GCA_049688555.1 Propionicimonas sp. | reverse complement strand
GAGCTGCCCTAGGAGGCCGTACCGCGAGGTCAAGAGGTGATCGTCAAAGTTCCCCACAAGTTCCCCGTGGGGAACTTCCGAAACTGTTTACCCTAGTCAAGTTGGCAATCTACTGGTGGGCCTAACTGGACTTGAACCAGTGACCTCTGCCTTATCAGGGCAGCGCTCTAACCGTCTGAGCTATAGGCCCGCATGCGCGGGTGCACCGAACAGTCACCTTACCCAACCGACCCCCACCGGCTCAACTCGACCCCGCCGAGCCGACCCAGATAGCCCTCAGTCCTCAGCGAGGGTGAGTTCCAACCCGCCGAGAATGTTCGCCGACAGGTTGTACAGGAAGGCGAACAGCGTCCCCAGCGCAGTCAACAGCACCACGTTGATCACCGCGACCAGCGCCGTGACCCCCAGCACCTTGTTGGCGCTCAAGTAGTCCTCGATGCGCCACGGGGAGGCGTCGTTCGGGCTCGAGATCAGGTTCACGATCTGGTCGTTGATCACGCTGAACAGCCCTGACGCCTCGATCACCGACCACGTGACGTAGGTCGCCACCCACACCATGATCCCTGCCGCGATCGAGAACAGGAACGTGGTCTTCATGACCGACCAGGGGTCCACCCGCGAGACCCGCAGCCGCGCCTTGCGGGTGCGCCGAGTCGGGGCCTTGGCAACCGGCGGGGCGGCCGCAAGCGGCGGGACCACCGGCGCGGCCGGCGACGACGCGACCGGAGGTGGCAACGGAGCCCCCATCGGCGGCAGGGGTTCCGTCACCGGCTGCTGCACGGGCGCCTCAACCCAAGGCTGGGGAGCGAAAACCCTGTCCGCTTCCGGTGCAAACATGCTGTCCGGTTCCGGGGCTGGCCCGCCAGCGGGCGAAAACTCCACCTCCTCGGTCAGCGAACCTGCCATCTGCTCAGGCGGAAACCCTTCGCTCTCACCAGCAAACGGCGCCGCCTCCTCCTCAGCAAGCGATCCCTCCACCTGCTCAACGAGGGAACCTTCGCCCTCCTCAGCGAGCGAGTCCTGCTCCTCAGCCGGCGAGTCCTGTTCCTCAGCCGGCGAATCCGCCTTCTCAGAGGGCGAATCAGCCTCCCCAGCAAGCGAGTCCCCCGACTCCTCACCAAGCGAGTCCGCCGCCTCAGTCCAGTCCTCCTCGGGCGCGGACGGCACGGGGGCGACAGACGGAGCCACCCCGAAATCGTCGTCCCTGATGGGTTGGAGCCGCACCACGGTGTCGTCCAGTCCCCTGTCGTCACCCGTCACCGAGGCCGGCGACCCGTCCACGCGCCATAGCTGCGTGGCGTCGGCTTCCTCGGTCAGGCTTGTGGCGGTTGGCTTGTCAGTCACCGTTCTCCTCCTCGACCTGGGCGTACGTCTGGGACCCGGGCTCGTTTGGGTCAACGGTACCCTCCACGTTCGCTTCGGGGACAACTGAGCCTGTCGTGACGAGATCGGCGTTCGATTCCGGGTTCAGGGCGATCACTGCCACGGCATCGTCCTCCGCCACACCGACGAACTTCACACCCATCGTGTCGCGGCCCTTCGTCGGCACCCCTGCGACCGCCGAACGTGTGATCTGCCCGCTGACCTTGATCGCGATGACCTCGTCCGATTCGCAGACGACAAGGCCACCGACCAGGGAGCCGCGGTCCTCGTTCAGCTTCATGGCTTTGATGCCGAGCCCCCCGCGCCCCTGCTGTCGGTATTCCGCGACCACGGTTCGCTTGGCGAAGCCCCCGTCAGTGACCGTGAACACGTACCGGTCGTTCTCTTCCATGTCCGCGCCGATCACCGACATGCTCAGCAGCGCGTCCGCGCTGCGGAAGCGCATCCCGGTGACCCCCGAGGTCGCCCGTCCCATCGGACGGAGTTGCTCGTCGTCAGCGGAGAACCGGATCGCCTGGCCCTTCCTCGAGATGAGCAGGACGTCGTCGGCCGGGCTGCACAGCGAAGCCCCGATCAGTTCGTCGTCGAGGGCCCGGAAGTTGATCGCGATCACGCCGGCCTGGCGGGGCGAATCGTAGGAACGCAGGTCGGTCTTCTTCACCATGCCCTGGCGGGTCGCCAGCAGCAGGTACGGCGCGTCGTCGTAGGTGCGCAGGGTGAGCACTTCGGCGATTCGCTCCTCCGGCAGGAAGCTCAACAGCCCGGCGACGTGGCCGCCCTTGGCGTCGCGCCCGGCTTCGGGGAGTTGCCACACCTTGGCCCGGTACACCCGACCCAGGTTGGTGAAGAACAGGATCCACTGGTGGTTGGTGGTCGCGAACAGGTGGGCCACCTCATCGTCCACCCGCAACGCTGCCCCGCGAACCCCCTTGCCACCGCGCTTCTGGGTGCGGTACAGGTCGCTACGGGTGCGCTTGGCGTAACCGCCCTGGGTGATGGTGACCACCATCTCGTCATCAGGGATGAAGTCCTCGTCCGACAGGTCCCCGTCCGCGGAGATGATCCGCGTCCGCCGCTCGTCCCCGTACTTCTCGACGATCTCGGCGAGTTCGGTCGAAATGATGTGCCGCTGCCGCTCCGGCCTGGCGAGGATGTCCAGCAGATCCGCGATCAGGCGTTCAGCCTCGGCCAGCCGGTCGACGATCGACTGGATCTCCATCGCGGCCAGCCGTCGCAGCTGGGTGTTCAGGATGTGCATCGCCTGCAGGTCGTCGATGGCGAGCAGGTCTTTGAGGCCCTCGCGGGCCACCTCGACGTCACGGGACGCCCGGATCAGGGCCAGCACCTCGTCCAGCCGGTTCAGGGCCTTCACCAGGCCGCGATCGAGGTGGGCACGCTTCTCGGCCTCGTCCAGGCGGTAGGCCGTCCGGCGCTGGATGACCTGAACCTGGTGCTTCATCCAGTGGCTGATGAACTGGTCGAGCCGCAGCGTCCGCGGCACCTCGTCCACCAGCGCCAGCATGTTGCACCCGAAGGTGTCCTGCAGCTGGGTGTGCTTGTACAGGTTGTTCATCACCACGCGCGGCTGCGCGTCGCGCTTCAACACGATCACCAGGCGCTGCCCCGTGCGAGCCGACGTGTCGTCGCGAATGTCGGCGATACCGGTCAGCTTGCCGGCGTTGACCAGTTCGGCGATCTTCACCGCCACGTTGTCCGGGTTGCACATGTGCGGCAGTTCGGTGACCACCAGCAGGGTGCGTCCGGCCTTGTCCTCCTCGATGTCGATGACCGCCCGCATGATCACCGAGCCACGCCCGGTGCGGTACGCGTCCTCGATGCCCTGTCGGCCGACGATGAAGGCACCGTTGGGGAAGTCCGGCCCCTTGATCCGCTCCATGGCGGCTTCCAGCAGCTCTTCCTTGGTCGCCTCAGGGTGCTCCAGCGCCCACTGGACGGCGGACGCCACCTCCCTCAGGTTGTGCGTGGGGATGTTGGTGGCCATGCCCACCGCGATCCCCGTCGAGCCGTTGACCAGCAGGTTCGGGAACCGGGCCGGCAGGACGGTCGGTTCCATCTCGCGGTTGTCGTAGTTGGGCGTGAAGTCGACGGTGTTCTCGGTGATGTCGCGCACCATCTCCATCGACAGCGGCGCCATCTTGCACTCGGTGTACCGCATGGCCGCTGCCGGGTCGTTCCCCGGCGAACCGAAGTTGCCCTGGCCGGACACCAGCGGCGCCCGCATCACCCACGGTTGCGCGAGCCGCACCAAGGTGTCGTAGATGGCCGAGTCACCGTGCGGGTGGTAAAGCCCCATCACCTCCCCCACGATCCGGGAGCACTTGTTCCAGCCGCGATCCGGACGGTAACCGCCGTCGTACATCGCGTACAGCACCCGGCGGTGCACCGGCTTCAGTCCGTCGCGGACGTCAGGCAGCGCCCGTCCGACGATGACGCTCATCGCGTAGTCGAGGTAGGACTTCTGGACCTCGACCTGCAGGTCGATCTCCTCGGTCTTGGCGGCGGTCGGGGCCAGCTTCTGCGGGGCCTCCTCGATCTCGCCCTCGGTGCCGTCCGGGGTGTCAGTCATGTGATGCTCCTGGTCAAAGGTTCAAGGGGGACGGTGCTACCCGTCAGATGTCGAGGAACCGGACGTCCTTGGCGTTCCGTTGGATGAAGGCACGGCGCTGTTCGACGTCTTCGCCCATCAGGATCGAGAACATCTGGTCGGCGGCGGCGGCATCGTCGAGAGTGACCTGCAGCAATGCCCGCTTGGCCGGATCCATGGTGGTGTCCCACAGGTCTTCGGGGTTCATCTCACCCAGACCCTTGTACCGCTGGATCGGGTTCACGCTCGGCAGCTTCTTGCCCGCCGCGAAACCGGCGTCGCGCATCGCATCCCGTTCGGTGTCGGAATAGGCCAGCTCGTGCGGCGAGTTCGTCCAACGCAGCCGGAACAGGGGCGGCTGGGCGAGATACACGAAACCGCCTTGGATCAGCGGCTTCATGAACCGGAAGAGCAGCGTCAGCAACAGCGTGCGGATGTGCGCCCCGTCCACGTCGGCATCAGCCATCAACACCAGCTTGTGGTACCGCAGCTTGTCCACGTCGAAATCGTCCTGCACCCCGGTGCCAAGGGTGTTGAAGATCGCCTCGACTTCCCGGTTCTGCAGGATCCGATCGAGTCGGGCCTTCTCGACGTTGATGATCTTGCCGCGAATCGGCAGGATCGCCTGGGTGCGAGGATCCCGTCCGCCCTTAGCCGAGCCGCCGGCGGAGTCTCCCTCGACGATGAACACCTCACACTCGGAAGGTTCGGTCGACGAGCAGTCCGCCAGCTTGCCGTACTGGCCCTTGTTCAACAGGCCCTTGCGGCTCCGCGCCAGGTCACGCGCCTTGCGGGCCGCGAACCGGGCGGTGGCCGCGGCCTGGGCCTTGCGGACGATGTCCTTGCCCTCGGACGGGTTCTTCTCGAACCAGTCACCGAGCAGGTCGTTGACGATCTTCTGGACGAAGGAACGCGCCTCGGTGTTGCCGAGCTTCGTTTTGGTTT
This sequence comes from Propionicimonas sp., assembly GCA_049688555.1. Taxonomy (GTDB): domain Bacteria; phylum Actinomycetota; class Actinomycetes; order Propionibacteriales; family Propionibacteriaceae; genus Propionicimonas. Next base: position 5,017 of record JBAVKY010000060.1, on the reverse strand, counting down.
GCCCCTCGAACTGGGGCTCGGCAAGCTTCACCGAGATGATGGCGGTAAGACCTTCGCGGATGTCATCCCCGGAGACCCGGTCCTCACGCTTCTTGATCAGTGCCCAGGTCTCACCCCACTTGTTCACCGTGTTGGTGAGCGCCGCGCGGAATCCCTCTTCGTGGGTGCCGCCCTCGTGGGTGTTGATGGTGTTCGCGAAGGTGTGGACGCTCTCGTTGAACGACGCATTCCACTGCATCGCCACTTCGAGGCTCATGTGGTCGACGGCCGCATCGATCGCGATCACCGAGGAGTGGATGGTCTCCTTCGAGCCGGTGAGGTACTTGACGTAGTCGATCAGGCCGTCGTCGTAGCGGAACGTCTGCTGCCGGATGCTCTGGGGATCGTCGGCTTCGTCGTCCTCACCCTCCACGGGACGCCCGTCGAACAGGGTGAGGGTGAGGCCCTTGTTGAGGAAGGCCATCTCCCGGAATCGGGTCGCCAGCGTGTCGTACGAATAGATGGTGGTTTCGAAGATGTCGGGGCTGGCGTAGAAAGTCACCGTGGTGCCGGTGGCAGTGGACGGTTCCAATTGCCGCAGCGGCGCGTCCGGATCTCCCAGCGAGAACGCCTGCTGCCAGTGGTAGCCCTCGCGGTAGACGTCGACCACCAGGTGTGCCGATAGCGCGTTGACCACCGAGACACCCACGCCGTGCAGACCGCCGGACACCTTGTAGCCCCCGTCGCCGAACTTGCCGCCGGCATGCAGCATCGTGAGCGCCACGGTCAACGCGGAGATCTTCTCCTTGGGGTGCAGCGCCACTGGGATCCCTCGACCATTGTCGGTGACCCGGACTCCCCCATCGGGCAGCAGCGTCACCGCGATGGTGTCGCAGTACCCGGCGAGCGCCTCGTCGACCGAGTTGTCGACCACCTCGTAGACCAGGTGGTGCAGGCCGCGTTCACCGGTGGAGCCGATGTACATCCCCGGACGCTTCCGGACGGCGTCGAGCCCCTCAAGCACGGTGATGGCGGCGGCGTCGTACTTGCCTTCGGCGACGTGCGCCGCTTCGCTGGCCGACAACGCGGTTGAGGTAGAGACGACGGTCTCTTCAGTCACTCGGATTCCCCTTTGGGCTTGGTGGGCCTACCCACAACGAGCCGCCTCGGCGGAAACGCCAGGCGGCTCTTTGTCGTAACCCAGCCATTCTAGCGGATCACGCCCGATTTTCGGGGCCCCGACCAACAGCGCTAGGCACTGATCGGCCCCACAAGGCCGTTCGGAGGCTCGAATGGGTGGCATCAGGTGACCCGATACGTCCCAACGGCCCCGAAACGGCCTGCGGCCCGATCCGGTCCCTCCGAACGGGCAGCTTCGGACGGTTCAGCCGTACGTGTCGCGCGGGCCGCGTCCAGGCACGGAACGCTTGCCCTTCTTCCACGAAGGCGCGCTGGGGCCGACGACCACGACCCGCTCGACCGTGCCCTGCCCGAGTTGATCGTTCAGCCGAGCCACCAACTGCGGCGCGATCTGACGCAGCGACGCCGCCCAGGTGCTGGATTCGGCACGCACGGTCAATACCCGCTCGGCGTAGGACTCGGGGACGGAATGCGCGGCGTTCACCTCACCCACCAGAGCCGGCCACCCGCCCAGCAGGTGGTGCAGGTTGACCTCGGTCGACCAGCCACGCTCCGCGATGACCTCCTTGATCAACTCCCCCAGCGGTTCAGGGCCGTCGGTGTTCGACGGTGCCGGGCGCGGCTTCGCTGTGGACGGTTTCGGACGGGCGGCTGCGCCGCGCGCCGTCCGCGCCGCGATCTGCCGGGCCAACTCCAGCCCGTCCCGCTCATGACCGTCCGCGGCGGTCGGCGAGGGAGTCATCGGGCGTCCAGGTCGTCGATGCCGCCGGCAGCCACCTGGAACCGTCGCCCGACCAGGCTCGCCGGCACGTCCGCGGCGACCGCCGCGGTGATCAGCGTCTGCTCGGCCTCCCCCACCAACCCGGCGAGCCGGTCGCGGCGCAGCTCGTCCAGTTCGGCGAACACGTCGTCGAGCACCAACACCGGTTCCACACCGTCGTCGCGCAACAGCGCGAAGGCTGCCAGCCGCAGCGCCAGGGCCAGCGACCACGACTCCCCGTGCGAGGCGTAGCCGCGGGCGGGCAGTTCACCGAGGTGAAGTCGGATGTCGTCGCGGTGCGGCCCGACCAGGCAGACACCGCGGGCGACCTCGTCCGGACGGCGCTGCCGCATCAGCTCGACCAGGGCTGAGGCCAGCGCGGCCGATCCCGGGGATTGCGGTGCCTCCTCATCGCCGAGCACCGCAGCGACGTAACTCACCCGCGCCACGTTTCGGGTCGGCGCGATGTCGGCATAGGCCTGCACCAGCAGCGGCTCGAGGTCGGCCAGCGTCGTCATCCGGGCATCCATCACCTCCGCTCCGAGCCGGGCCACGGATTCGTCCCAGACGTCGAGGGTCGCCGCGACATCGGCGCTGACCGCCCGCGGCCCGCGTCCTGACAAGGACTTCAGCAGGGTCGAGCGTTGCCGCAGCACCCGGTCGTAGTCGGCGCGGACGCCAGCCAGCCGGGGCCAGCGCGACGTGATGAGCTCGTCGATGAACCAGCGCCGTTGGGACGGGTCGCCTTTCACGATCGCCAGGTCGTCGGGGGAGAACACCACCACTCGCAGCGCCCCGAGCAGGTCCCGGGGGCGTTTCAGCGGTGATCGGTTCAGGCTGGCCCGATTCGCCTTGCCCGGGGTGATCTCGATCTCCAGCAGCAGTTGGCGGGGATCGTCGCGCCCCGCCTGCACCCTGGCCCTGACCAGCGCCCGGGGAGCCCCGAACCGAACCAACGGGGCGTCGCTGGCGACGCGGTGCGATCCCAGCGTGGCCAGGTACTCCACGGCCTCCACCAGGTTGGTCTTGCCCTGCCCGTTCGCCCCGGTGAACACCGTCACGCCGGGCTCGAGGGCCACCTCAGCACTCGGGTACGACCTGAAGTCGGCCAGGCTCAGGTGCGTGACGAACACGTCCCCACCGCCTCGCCCTGCCTCACGCGGGCAGGCGCATCAGCATGATGACGTGCCGGTAGTCCAGCCGGGGGTCACCGTCGATCTCGTCAAGGCCCATCAGCAGGCACGGCTTCCCCGGAGCTGTGAACGAGAACTGGACGTAGGGCGCATCCAGCGCGGCCAACGCATCGGAGAGATAGTGCGGGTTGAACCCAGCGGCCGTGATCGACAGGCCGTTGCCCGAGGCGTCTTCGACGATCGCCTCCAACGCCTCGACCGCCTGCGCCTGGTCGCCGGTGGCCGCTTCGAACGTGATCGAGCCGTCCCCGATGAGCATTCGCAGCGACGTGTTGCGCTCAGCCACCAGACCGACCCGCTTCACCGCCGCCACGACCTCGGAGGTGTTCGCACGAACCACGACGGACGCCTGGATGTTCATCAGGTGCCGCACCTTGGGGAATTCCCCGTCCAGCAGCCGCGTCGTCATCTCGCGGACGCCTGCCGTGCCGGTTCCCTCGAAGCCGATCAATCCGTCGCCGGCAGCCCCAGAGGAGAGGCTCAGCGTGACGTTGGTACCCGATGTCATCGACTTGGCGGTCTCCGCCAGCACCCGGGCCGGTACCAGCGCGGCCCCCTCACCGCGGGTGCTGCGCGGATTCCACGGCACCTCCTTCAGCGCCATGCGGTACCGGTCGGTGGCCAGCAGCGAGAGGGTGTCGCCCTCGATCTCCATCCGCACTCCGGTGAAGACCGGCAGCAGCTCGTCCCGACCGGCCGCCACGACCACCTGACTCACAGCCTTGGCGAAGTCGTCGCTGGCGATCGTCCCGGTGGCTTCTGGCATGGCCGGCAGGGCGGGATAATCCGTCACCGGCAGGGTCTGCAGCGTGAAGCGGGCCGTCCCACAAACGAGTTCCATGCGGGACTCGTCAGCGGTGATGTCGACAGGCTTGTTGGGCAGCGCACGGGCGATGTCGGCGAGCAGCCGGCCTGACACCAGCGCCACGCCGTCATCACCGACCTCGGCCCTGACCGTGATCTGGGCCGAGGTTTCGTAATCGAAGCTCGACATCACGACCTCGCCACCGGTGGCGCGAATCAGCAGGCCGGCGAGGATCGGCACGCTCGGACGGGTGGGCAGGCTACGGGCAGCCCACTGCACGGCCTCGGCCAGGACATCGCGTTCGAGACGGATCCTCACTTGTGCTCCCTCATCCACGGGTGGTCCGTTGATCATATCCACGCCGCAGCGTGGCGTGGCATCGCCGGAGCACGCCTGGCCCTGCGATCCGGTTGCTTATCCCCACGATGTGCACGAGCTGACTTTGAAGGTCATAGGGGAAATTTCAATTCGTCATCGTCATAGCGTGTGTGGATTCGGTGGAGAACCCGCAACTCCCCTAGTCGCACCCACTTTGACCTGTGTTGGGACGCTGGGGAGAACCACGAATCACACGGGGAGGATTTGCGGACAACGGGTGGGGCGCAATTGACCATCCACAGGAGAAGGGGGTTTTCCACAGAGTTGTGAACAGTCTGGGTGGCTGGTTGAAGGTCGCGGATTGCCCGCGGTGAGCGAGAACCCTGTCCACGGCGGAGCGTAAACCTTGCCCGCAGCGGAGCGGAAACTGCCAGTGAAGCGCGTCGCTCAGCGTGCCGCGGACTTGATTCGGTTGGTCAGTTCGGTCATCTGGTTGAACACACTGCGGCGCTCACCCAGCAACTGGCGGATCTTGCGATCGGCGTGCATCACGGTGGTGTGGTCGCGGCCGCCGAATAGGTGACCGATCTTTGGCAGCGAGAGGTCGGTGAGTTCGCGGCACAGGTACATCGCGATCTGTCGGGCCGTCACCAGCACATGGGTCCGGCTCTGCCCACACAAGTCGTCGACACTGATGGAGAAGTACTGCGCGACCTGGGTCAGGATGACCGCCGCGGTGATCTGGGTCTCCCCGCCTTCAGGGATCTGGTCCTTCAAGACGACTTCGGCCAGAGCCAGGTCGACGTCCTGGCGTTGCTGGCT
>JBAVKY010000059.1:0-3904 GCA_049688555.1 Propionicimonas sp. | reverse complement strand
GTCCAGGAGTTCCAGTTCGGCATGAACTGGAGCGAATACTCTCGATTCGTCGGTGATATCTTCGGCGCCCCGCTGGCGCTCGAGGCGCTGCTGGCCTTCTTCCTCGAATCGGTCTTCCTCGGCCTGTGGATCTTCGGCTGGGACAAGCTACCCAAGCACCTTCACCTGGCAAGCATCTACCTCGCCGCTATCGGGACGATGCTGAGCTCGGTCTTCATCCTGGCGGCCAACTCCTGGATGCAGAACCCGGTGGGTTCCACCTTCAACCCGACCACGGACCGCGCCGAGATGACCAGCCTGCTGGCCGTTCTGACCAACCCGGTCACGCTGGTCACCGTGCCGCACGTGCTGCTGGGTGCCTACATGGCAGCTTCCGGCTTCATGATGGGTGTCGGGGGGTGGCACCTCGCCAAGTTGAGCGCCGCCGCCAAGGCCGGCCAACTCACCCCCAAGCAGTCGGCTGACCTCGAAGCGCACCGCTTTGCGACCAAGCTCGGCGCCTGGGTGCTGCTGGGCGCCAGCGTCGGCATCCTGATCACCGGCGACATTCAGGGCAAGATCATGACCGAGGTGCAGCCGATGAAGATGGCTGCCGCCGAGGCGCTGTGGACGACCGAGCAACCGGCCGCGTTCTCGATCCTTACCATCGGCACGCTGGACGCCAGCGCCCCGATCTTCGAGATCAAGATTCCCGGGCTGTTGTCCTTCCTGGCCACCGGCTCCTTCGATGCCAAGGTGGAGGGCATCAACGACCTCGCGACGGCCTACGCCGACGGACGCCTGATCAACCCCGACAGCCAACTGCAGGTCGAAGCGCAAGCTCGCCTGAAGGAGATCGGGATCGACGACTGGGTGCCGAACATCCCCGTCACCTACTGGACCTTCCGGCTGATGATGGGCCTCGGGTTCGCGGCCATGGCGATCGCGGCCTGGGTGCTGTTCACCCTGCGCAAGGGCGGGCTGCCGAAGGACACCAAGCTGTGGAACGCCGTCATGATCGCGGCTCCGCTCAGCCCGCTGTTCGCCAACTCGTTTGGCTGGATCTTCACCGAGATGGGACGCCAGCCGTTCCTGGTGACCGGCGTGCTGACCACGGCCTCGGCCAACTCTCCCGGCGTGAGCTCCTTCGAGGTCGGCACGACGATGGTGCTCTACACCCTGATCTACGGCGCGCTGGCCGTGGTGGAGGTGGGCCTGCTGCGCACCTACATCAAGAAGGGACTGCCCGAGGTCAAGGAGCCCACGGTGCTCACTGACGACGACGCTCCCCTGACCTTCGCCTACTGAGAGGAGGAATCCGAATGCATCCCTTGGCTGTCGAACCCACGACCCTGCAGGTCGTCTGGTTCATTCTGATTGCTGTGCTCTGGATCGGATACCTCGTCCTTGAGGGCTTCGACTACGGCGTTGCCATGCTGATCCCGTTCCTCGGCAAGACCGAGACGGAGAAGCGAGTCATCGTTCACACCGTCGGCCCGGTCTGGGACGGCAACGAAGTCTGGCTGCTCACCGCGGGAGGCGCCATGTTCGCCGCCTTCCCCGGCTGGTACGCCACCTTGTTCTCTGGCCTCTACCTGCCGCTGTTCCTGATTCTGGTCGGACTGATCATTCGTGGGGTCGCCTTCGAATACCGCTCGAAGCGCCCGGACACGAAGTGGCGCACGACCTTCGACTGGATGGCCTGCATCGGGTCGTTCGTCGTCGCGCTGGTGTTTGGTGTGGCCTTCGGAAACTTCGTCTACGGCCTGCCGGTGGCCCCGTCGGCGCCAGGATCGCAGTTGTTCGTGCTGACCCCAAGCCCGTACTTCTTCCAGCTGTTCCTCACCCCGCTGGGCCTGTTGTGCGGGATCGTGCTGCCAGTCCTGTTCTTGTTCCACGGTTCGGTCTACCTCGCCCTGAAGACCAAGGGCGCGATCCACGACCGGGCCGAGAAGTTCGCCCAACAGATCGGCTGGGTGGCTCTGGCCGGCGGCGCGGTCTTCCTGGTGCTGTCCAATTTCCTGGTGCATCCCACCGGGCTACCGGGCCTGCTGCTGGCAGTGCTGGCCGCTGTCGCGCTGGCCGGGGCGGTCCTGCTGATCCGGCAGGGTCGCGACGGTGCCGCGTTCGTGGGCACGACGCTGACCATCCTGTTCGTGGCGATGGGGATCTTCTTGACCATGTGGGAGGGCCTGGGCTTCAAGGACGCGATGGGCGGGGCCGAGTCCCCGCTCAACCGGGTCACGGCGGCGTCGACGGACGGCACGCTGATGATCATGCTGGTGGCCGCCGGCATCTTCGTCCCGATCGTTCTGGTGTACCAGGGCTGGGTCTACTGGGTGTTCCGGAAGCGGATCAGCGTTCACAACATTCCCGATGACGCCCCCGAGCCCGCGCTAGCGAGCTGATGGCGGGGCCGATCGACCCCCGCCTGCTGCGACGAGCCCGCGCGACCAGGACCTACCTGGTCGCCGGGGTCGCAGTGGGCAGCGCGACAGCCATCCTGACCCTCGGTCAGGCATGGCTGTTGTCGCGTTCGGTGGCGGACATCTTCGCGACGGGCAGCCTGGGCACGTTGGGGTGGGCGGTGACCGGGCTCACCCTGGTTTTCGGCGGCAAGGCTGTGTTGACCTGGCTCAGCGAATGGCTGGCGCAGCGCGCGGCGGCCGCCGTCAAGTCCCAGTTGCGACGCGACATCATGAGCGCCCGGCTGGCCCGTCCGCTGGAGTCGACGTCGACCGGCGGGCTGATCACCCTGGTCACCCAAGGCCTGGACGCGCTCGACGGCTACTTCGCCAAGTACCTCCCGCAACTCGTGCTGGCGGTCACGGTACCCGTCATCGTGGGAGTGGCCATCGTGGGTGCCGACCTGACGTCGGCGATCATCCTGGCCGTCACCCTGCCGCTGATCCCAGTCTTCATGGCGCTGGTCGGCTGGACGACGGAGGCGATCACGAGGCGACGCTGGCTGGTGCAAACCCGGCTCGCCAACCACTTCGCCGACCTGGTGATGGGCCTGCCCACCCTGCAGGTCTTCGGACGGGCGAGGGCCCAGGCCGAGGGACTGCGACGCTCAGAGGCCGCGCACCGCTGCGAGACCATGCGGACCCTGCGGGTGTCGTTCCTCTCCGCCCTTGTGCTCGAGTTGCTGGCGACCCTGAGCGTGGCGATCATCGCGGTGACCGTCGGGTTCCGGGTGGTGTTCGAGCAGCTGGACCTGGCGACAGCGCTGTTCGTGCTGATCCTGGCGCCCGAGGCCTACCTTCCGGTGCGCCAGGTAGGGGTTCATTTTCACGATGCCGCGGACGGGATGGCCGCGGCCGATGCCGCGTTCGCGCTGATCGACGCACCCACCTCCCCGGCCGGTCCGGCGCGTCCTGAGCACGGCGCCACTCCAGCTCCAGTGCCACCGGCGGGGCCAGAGCCAGCGGGGGACGGCGGCCAGCCGCTGCTGCGAGTGGACGGGCTGGGACACACCTATCCCGGGACAGCCCGCGCGGCGCTCGCCCCGATCAGCTTCACGGTCGACGTCGGCGAGATCGTGGCGCTGGCCGGGACGAGCGGCGTCGGCAAGACCACGCTGCTCAATGCGGTGATGGGGTTCCTGACCCCCAGCCGCGGAACCGTGCTCCTGGCGGGCCGGCCACTGACGGACGGGGCAACGTGGCGCCGGGGCCTGGCCTACGTCGGCCAGAACCCGGGGATGATCTCGGGAACGGTGGCCGACAACGTCCGACTGGGGCATCCCAGCGCGACGGACGCCGACGTACGGCGGGCACTCGACCAGGTCGGGGCCGCTGGCCTCCCCCTGGCCCAGTCCGTCGGCGACGACGCCGAGGGCATCTCCGCTGGGGAGCGTCGCCGGGTCGCCGTGGCGAGGGCCCTGTTGCGGGTGTCCTTGGGTGGGGCGCGGCTGCTGGTGCTC
>JBAVKY010000058.1:0-1719 GCA_049688555.1 Propionicimonas sp. | reverse complement strand
CCGACAGGATGTCGGAGTTGGAGATGACCATCTGGGTGAGAAGGCTCTTGGCGGTGGTCGCGACCTTGTCGAGATCGAACTCGATCAGGGGGTCGCCTCGCTTGACCTTGGCGCCCAGCGACACCTTGGGCGTGAAGCCGCTGCCTCGCATCGCGACCGTGTCCAGACCGATGTGCAGCAGCACCTCCAGTCCTGTGTCATGACGGATGGTGACCGCATGCATGGAGGGGTGGATCAACGCCACCTCACCATCGCACGGCGCGACCAGCACGTTGCTCAAGGGATCGATCGAGATTCCCTCGCCGACCATCTTCTCTGCGAAGACCGCATCGGGGACTTGTTCGATGGGGACGAGGACGCCTGTCAGTGGCGCCACCAAGGCCACTGTCAGGGTTTGGGTTGCTTGACTCATCTGCCGCTCCTGTTCGTCAGTTGAGGGGGTTCGCACGAACTTCCTGTGAGGGGTGGGAGGCATCCACTGTGCTCGGAGCAGGCCGACGCCTCACCCCCGCTGGACAGCCTGCCAGCGCCCGGCGTCGAGCGTCGGCGATTCGGGATATTCACAAGAAATGAAGGCGAAGAGACTCAAGCACGACTGGCCGCGAGGATTCTGGGCTCACCTTCGACAGCCGCCAACTCGATCGCTCCGCGCAGTTGACTCGCGCGTCCCAGCTCGCTCGTGGTGATGGTCAGGCCAGCAACCGCGCTGGGCACTCCGTAGCGAACGACGATGGCGCGCATCGGTTCGATGATCAGGTCACCGGCCAGCGACAATTCCCCACCCACCACGATCAAGCCGGGATTGACGATGTTGCACAGGTTCGCCACCGCGATCCCCACGGCCCGCCCGGTGTCACCCAGGGCCCGGGCGCAACCGGCGTCCCCAGCCCGCGCAGCAGCGACCACGTCCGCGATCGAGGAGAGCCTGGGATGGGTCGGGGTGAGCATGCCCAGCAACCGGGGGGTGGTGGCGATGGTCTCCAGACAGCCCCTGTTGCCGCATCGGCAGAACACGCCGCGCTCGTCGACAGTGGTGTGCCCGATCTCGCCGGAGACACCGTTCTCGCCCCGGAACAGCCGACCGTTCAGGATGAGGCCGGCTCCGATCCCGTGGGCGAGTTTCAGGTAGGCGAAGTTGTCGTGACCACGCCCTGCACCCCAGGCGAACTCGCCCAGGGCGCCAGCATTCGCGTCGTTGTCGACCTGCATCGGCACACCGAATGCCCGCTCGGCGGCCTCGACGAGGTCGATCTCGGCCCACCCGGGCAGCACTGATCGGGACCCGACGACCCGACCGGCGAGATCGATCGGAGCAGGCAACGCCATGCCGCCGGCAACGACACGTTTGCGCTCGAGCCCCGAACGCTCCAGCAGGTGGCTCACCAGTGACACGGCCCGCGCCAGGCCCGTGACGTGGTCGTGCCCGAGCGGCATCGGCACGGTCATCTCGGCGATGACCTGCCGGGAGAGACCCGCCAGCGCGACCGCCAGGTGGCTCTGGCCGAACTCGACACCCAGCAGCAGCCGTCCGTCGGCCTCCAACTTGACCAACCGTCCGCGCCGACCGCCGTGTTCGTCCTGGACGGCTACCACTCCGGCCTCGGCCAGGTCACGCACAATGTTCGAGACAGTGGATGGTGCCAACGCCGTGCGACGCGACAACTCGGCTTGAGTGAGTTCTCCACCTAGCCGAAGGGATTCCAGCACGCGCGCCTCATT
>JBAVKY010000057.1:0-19079 GCA_049688555.1 Propionicimonas sp. | reverse complement strand
CGTCGGCGGGTTGCACGGTGTAGGTGGTGGCGGTGGCGCCCTTGATGGCGGTGGTGCCGCGGTACCACTGGTAGGCGAGTTCGACGCCGCTGGGGCCCCACGTGCCGGGGACGGCGGTCAGCTTCTGATCGGTCGCCACGGTGCCCTTGATCGAAAGCTCGGGAGCCGGATCGACGGTCATGAACAGCTTCGCCCACGTGTTCGTCGTGGCGGAACCATCGGGCGTGAGCCCAGCCAAGGCCTGGAATGCCTTGACCGCTTCCACCGTCGCTGGCCCGAAGGAGGCGCCGCTGGTGGTCTCGAGACCCATTCCGTGCAACAGTGCGTGCAGGGCACTGACGCGGTTGCCGGTCGATCCAGAGCCGACCTTGGAGAACAGTGCCGAGAGCGTTGCGGGGCCTGCTTCCCCGTCCACGGTCAGCTTCTTGGCGGACTGGTAGGACTTGACGGCCGAGGTCGTCGCGGCGTCGTAAGTCCCGGTCACCTTCACGCTCGAGCCGGCCTGCAGCAGGAGGTGCTGCAACGCGGTGACCTTGGGGCCCTTGGCGCCGGAGAAGAGGACGACGCTCATCGGCACGACGTCGTAGTCGCTGAGGTTATAGGTCGAGATCAGGTTCTTGATGGTCTTGGCGTAAGTCGAGGCGGTGTCCGGATCTTCGACCTTGGCGATTTCCTCGACAAACGAGGGGATGTCGGCCATCTGGCCGCGAGCATCCTGGTAGGCGGAGTCGTTGGCGACGCTGGCCGCGTGATCGGCGAAGGAGTATGAAATCGACGAGTAGCTTCGGTATTTCGTGACCTTGCCGGAGCCCGCCGTGATCGAGACGCAGCCGGACTGGTAGTTGGACGAGTTCGAGCTCAGCGCCACGCCCTCCGAACCGGCGAACTTCAACGACGCGGAACGACGGAGTCCGGCGTAGTAACTGCGTTGCTTCCAGTAGCTCAGCGTGGACTTCACGACGCCGTAGGCGCGCCCTCGGGCCTCGACGATCTCCCACTCGCCTGAAGCGAGCTTCGTGGTCAGCACCGCCACGTGGCCGATGCCATTCGACCGGGCGGGGTTGTTGCGCAGGAAGACCAGGTCCCCGGTCTTCGGAGATCCGCTGACCGGCCTGGTGGCGTTGTACTGCGCTGCGGCCAGATCGGTGATCTTGTTCCCCGAGCGGGCGTAGAGCCATTCGACCAACTCCGAGCAGTCAAACCGTTTCGGGTCGGGGTTGGACGCCAGCGCCTCGGCACCCAGGACGTAGGGCTTGCCCACCTGGGCGACGGCCAGGCTGGCGAAGCCGGCGGCGGTCATGGCTGCACTGCACCGGATGCCGAAGTAGTTGCGGGCCTTGGTGGCCAGCGGGCTGGTACCGAAGTCGGTGGACTCGATGGCCTGGGCAATGGAAACCGACGCCGGGATTCCCCATTGTCGCTGGCTGTTCTGTGCCGCCGTGATGACGCTGCTGATGAAGGCTTTCCTGGCGCTTTCCGAGGGGCTCGCAGCCATCGATGCAGGAGCGCCCGCGAACGTGAGGCCGACAACCATGGCCAGTCCCAGGGTCATCGACACCACTCGCGAGGAATGTTTCATAAGGGGGTTCCTACCTATCTCTCACGATGTCGGCAAGGCTCCCCCTGAGACTCCACGGCCGGGGCCTCGTCCATGAATTGCGCGTGACTAGGAGTTTTACCGTGACTCGGTCTCAAGGTGGCCTCGAGGGTTCTTGGTTGAGGGTTGGTGGCCGCGGTCGTGGCGCGGCGATTGAGGGTTTCTGACGCCGCGGAGGTTTCCGCTCCGAGCCAAGGCATCTTGGATAGGCTGCTGAAGCTTGCATTCACCAGTAATCAGGAGGACCGCAATGCGGACGAACTTCCCGACTGTGACGGACCCCAGCTCCATTCCCACGGGGGACATGCCCGGCGATAAAGTCCAGATCTCAGACACTCACGTGGCCAAGGCCCAGGCGATCTTCCCGGTGTTGTGGGACCTCCTGGAGCCCGTGCTGGCGACCAGTCCCTACCACCGCGCCGTGGTGACAGTCCACGGCGGTTCGGGGGTCGGGAAGTCCGAGATCGGTTCGTTGCTGGCCTACGGTCTCAACTCCCTCGGTGTCGGTGCCTATGTGCTCTCGGGAGACAACTACCCGCGCCGGGTGCCGTCCGCCAACGACGCTGAACGACTGCGCATCTTCCGCACCGGCGGCATCCAGGGCCTGGTCGCCACCGGCCGCTACGGCGCAGGCGTCCGTACTGAGCTGGCCGGGCTGCAGGCGTCCGATTTCGACGCCGACCCAGGCCAGGTGGCGGCCCATCCCTGGCTCGCGACGTACCAGAAGTCAGGACGCAAGGCGCTGGCGAACTACCTGGGAACGCCGAACGAGGTCGACTTCGACGAGGTCAGCAACATCCTGGCGGCCTTCCATGGCGGCGCCGCGTCCTTGATGCTCAAGCGCATGGGGCGAACGCCGGACGCCCTGTGGTACGACGAGGTGGCCGTCAGCGACACGAAGGTGATCGTGGTCGAGTGGACACACGGCAACAACGACTTCCTGGCGGGCGTGGACATCCCGATCCTGCTCAACAGCACGCCGGAGGAGACCTTGGCGCACCGAAGGGCCCGGAGCCGCGACGGCGCGGTGGACAGCCCCTTCACCTCGGTGGTGCTGGGTCTCGAACAGGCCAAGCTGCACTCCCAGGCTCGCAAGGCCAAGATCATCGTGGCGAAGTCAGGCGAACTGCTCGACTACGACGGCTACCTGAAATCGATGGGTGCCGACCTGCCCGGCGCCGGGCCGATGCTGAACGTGTACCCGGACAGCATCGGGGGCACCCTCTCCGATCTGGTGGACTTCGTCCGCCGCCCCGAGTTGAAAGACGTGTTCAGCTCCGCCTACCTGTTGCCGAGCATCTTCAACACCGATCTAGACCGCGGTTTCTCGGTGATCGACTACGACCTGAGCGAGCGGTTCACCACGCCGGAGAACCTGCCGGCGCTGGCTGAGGAGGGCATCGACTTCAAGTTCGACTTCATCCTCAACCACGCCTCGGTGCTCTCCCCGCAGTTCCAGGACATTCTCGCCAAGGGCGAGCGGTCGAAGTACGCCAACTTCTTCATCGACTGGAACGCGTTCTGGGCCGGTCACGGCGAGCTGACCGCGGCGGGCTACGTCCAGCCCGCTCCCGAGCTGATCAAGGACATGTTCTTCCGCAAGCCCGGCCTGCCGATCCTGATGGTGCGGCTGCCGGACGGCAGTGAGAAGCCGTACTGGAACACCTTCTACCAGGAGGTGCGCTACACCGCCCCCGATACCCAGGACCTGATGAAGGCGACCGGGCTGCAATACGGGCGGGCCGAGGTGCTGGCCGAACGGCTGGCCGCTGCGATCAATTCGGGCCAGAAACCGGCCGAGGCGGACTTCGCTGGTTACGAAGCGGTTCGCGACGCCGTGGTCGAACTGGTCGAGGCGCAGCGGAAGTACCTCGGCCAGATGGACCTCAACATCAAGTCGCCGCTGGTTTGGGACTTCTACGCCGAGACCCTGGACAAGCTGGCCGGTTACGGGGCGCAGATCGTGCGGTTGGACGCCTTCGCCTACGCCCCCAAGGAGCCGGGACTCAAGAACTTCCTCAACGATCCAGGCACCTGGGACGTGCTGGGACGGGTCAAGGCGCTGGCCGACAAGCGCGGGTTGAAACTCCTGCCGGAAATTCACTCGACCTATGCCGAGAAGATCCACGAGACCATCGCGGCCAAGGGGTTCATGACCTACGACTTCTTCCTGCCGGGGTTGCTGATCGACGCGTTCGACCGGCAGGACGCGACCACGCTGAAGCGGTGGATCGGCGACCTGCTCGAGAAGAACATCCGGACCGTGAACATGCTGGGCTGCCATGACGGCATTCCGCTGCTGGACCTGAAGGGGCTGCTGGACGAGGAGCGCATCCAGGGGCTGATCGACACCATCAAGGGTCGTGGCGGTTACGTGAAAGACCTGCATGGCGCGAAGAACATGTACTACCAGGTCAACGCCACCTACTACAGCGCCCTGGGCGAGAGCGACGCACGGATGCTGCTGGCACGAGCGATCCAGCTGTTCATGCCGGGCAAGCCGCAGGTCTGGTACCTCGACCTGTTCGCCGGCCGGAACAACCACGCCGCCGTCGAGAAAGCCGGCTCGGGGGGCCACAAGGAGATCAACCGCACCAACCTCTCCCCAGGCGACGTGGCGGCGGGGCTCACTGCGCCGGTCGTGCAACGCCAATTGGAGCTGCTGCGGTTCCGTAACACCTTCGGTGCTTTCGGCTTCGACGCCACCTGCCAGCTGGCGCAAACGGCCGCTGACCAGCTCCAAATCACGTGGACGAGGAACGGCGACACAGCCACTCTGGCCGCGGATCTGGCAGCGACCAGCTTCGTGATCACCGCCACGGACGCCAGCGGCGGGGCGGTCAGCTTCAGCGGTTGACGCCGTCCAGACGGCGGCTGCGGATTCCCGAATCCCGGCGAGGGCACCGCCGCCTGGACCATCGCCGTCCCGCGGTGTGTCAGGATCTTGGGGTGAGCAAAGCAGCCACCTCGACAGGTGATGATCGGGGCAAGAAGGGCTATCCGAAGGGCCGGGTCAAGAAGCGCGAAATCCTGGCGGCCGCCATGGCGATGTTCGCTGAAGCCGGCTACCGGGGGACGTCGCTGCGCGAGGTGGCCGCGCGGGTGGGACTGACTCACACCGGGGTCCTGCATCACTACCCGACCAAGGAGGCCCTGTTGCAGGCCGTCCTGGCGTATCGGGACGAAATCGACCGGGAATGGTTGGGCCTGGCTGACACCAGCGGCCTTGAGACCCTGCAACGGATGGTTACCCTAGTCGGCCGAAACGCCAAGCGGCGCCATCTTGTAGAACTGTTCTGCGTCTTGTCGGCGGAGTCCACCCCCATCGCGCATCCGGCCCACGACTTCTTCGCGACCCGCTACCGCAGCATCGTCAAGGAGCTCACGACCGCCTACGAAGAGGTCCACGAGGCCGGCGGGCTGCGCGAGGGTCTCGATCCCCAGGTTGCCGCCCAGCAGTTCGTCGCCGTGATGGACGGCGCCCAGCTGCAGTGGCTGCTGGATGAAGCATCCATCGACATGGTCGAACTGGTCCGCGCCAGCTTGGCGGGGCAGTTGGGGGTGTCCAACGCGGAGGTCTCGCGACTGAACTCGGTGGGGGCACCTCCGCATTAGCCAGGCCCACGCACACTGGAGTGGTGGAGACGGTCGGGGAGTGGTGGCAGCGGGTTTCGCAGACGACTGCGGTGCCGCCAGCAGCTGAGGTGCTGATCGCCGGTGCCGTTGCCCTTGCGTTGGTGCTGCTGGTGTGGCGTCCGGTCCGGATGGTGGCAACCCTGGCTCACGAGGCGGGACACGCCGTGGTTGGCGCCCTGACCGGACGGAAGCTCCAGGGCATCCGGGTGCATGCCGACACCTCAGGAGTCACGCTGAGCCGTGGCAGGCCGCGTGGCCCCGGCATGGTGCTCACCCTGCTGGCGGGCTATCCGGCACCCGGTGTGGCGGGGCTCGCCGCCGCTGCGCTCATCGCGCAGGGGCGTTCCGTGCTCGTGGCCTGGTCGCTCGCGCTGGGCGCCGCGGTCATGCTGCTGCGGATGCGCAACCTGGTGGGGGCCGTCGTGGTGTTGCTCGTCGGCCTCGGCCTGGCGGGCATGGCGTGGTACACCCCGGTCCGGTGGCTTCCCTGGCTGGCTACCACTGTGGCATGGCTGTTGCTGCTGGCTGGTGCCCGCACCGTCTTGGAGGCAGCCGGTTCGCAGACGAAAGACCACAGGTCGGATGCGGCGCAACTCGCCGGCCTGACACACCTGCCGCGTTGGCTGTGGTTGGGGGCCTGGCTGCTGATCGCGGGCGGGTCGGTGTGGTTCGGCTCCCGCTGGTTGCTGGGTCTCCCCGGGCTGGTCTAGTCCGCCGCATTCCACCTACGTGACCCAGCACGGTCGGCACGGTCACGTAGGTGGACACCCTCGTCTACCGCGCGGCCTCGTCGGCGGGCCGGATTCCCGGCTCGGTCGGCCGTACGTGATGAACTCCACACCGTCGGCGACGGTGAAGGTGAGCACTCCGGCTCGTTGCGCGACGAGGGACGGACGGGACGCCCGGCAGCCAACTCGGTCAACATTGCGGGGATGGCCAGGTCATCACGATCGAGGTCCGGCAGCTGGGGATGGGTCATGGGGTCATTGTTGAGGATCACTCCCCGTCGCGCTGCCGTTCGACGAGCTCGACGAAGACATCCTCCAGCGATGCACTCTCGCCGTGGGCGGCGCGCAACTCGGCGGGGCTGCCCGCGGCGATGATGGAGCCACCGTAGATGAAGGCCAGCCGGTTGCAGTGGGTGGCCTCGTCCATGTAATGCGTGGTCACGAAGAGTGTGATCCCTCGTCCCGCGAGTTCGTAGAGCAGGTCCCAGAACTGGCGGCGGGCGACGGGATCGACCCCGGAGGTTGGCTCGTCGAGAAACACCAGTTCGGGTTGGTGGATGGTGGCTGTGCCCAGCGCCAGCCGCTGGCGCCAGCCGACGGACAGGTTGCGGGTGAGTTCGCCCTCGCGTCCGCGGAGACCGGCCATGTCGACGATGTACTCGCGGCGTTCGGCGAACTGCGCGGGTGTCAGGTTGTATACCCCCGCATAGAACGTCAGGTTCTCCGCCACGGTGAGGTCCTCGAAGAGTGAGAACTTCTGTGACATGTAGCCGATCCGCGGCCGAACCCGTTCGGGGTGCGCGGCCACATCCTCGCCGAGCACCAGCGCCCGTCCGTGCGTCGGCGCCAGGCTTCCGGTGAGGATCCGGATGGTGGTGGTCTTCCCCGACCCGTTCGGGCCGAGAAAGCCGAAGACCTGGCCGCGGGGGACGTCCACGTCGATGCCGTTCACGGCCGTGAAGCCGCCGAAGGTCTTCACCAGCCCGCGGATGCTGACGGCAGCCGATGCGTCCGGTGCGTTCCCAGGCTCCGACAGATCTGTGGCCATGATGCACCTATTCCGTCAGCCGGCGCCGGGTCGCCAGCACCGCCGAACCGAAGATGACGACTGCGAAGGCGGTCAGCGCAAGCATGGGCTCCGCCAAGGAAGCGAGGTCGCTGCCCTTGACGAAGGCCCCCCGCAAGACGATGAGCGAATGGGTCAGCGGGATCAGCCCGGTGAACGGCTGGATCGCCTCAGGCATCGATTCGATCGGGAACACGAAGCCGGAGAGGATCATCATCGGGATCATCAGGAACATGACGGCCTGTTGTGCCTGGTGCCTGGTCTTCGAGACCAGTGACACCAGCAGGCCCAAGCCGATGGAGGTCATCATGAACAGCCCCAGCCCGAGCAGTACCACCCAGACATTGCCGTAGAACGGGACTCGGAACCACAGCATTCCGACGGCGGCAACGATGGCCATCTGGACGCAGGCGAGCAGGGCGTAGGGGGTGACCTTGCCGATCAGGTACTCCGTGGGACGGATGGGGGTGACGAACATCTGTTCCAGGGTGCCCGACTCGCGCTCCCGCACGACAGCCTGGGACATGATCGCCGTCAGCGAGATCATCAGGATCGCTGCGACCAACCCGGGGATCATGGTGTTGATCGGGTCGAGGGTCGGATTGAACTGAACCCGGACGCGGGCGTCGATGCCCGGTCGGGAGAGAGCGCCGGCCTGTTGCGCCATGCGTTCGGCGTTCAGTCCGGCGATGACCTGTCCGGCATAACCGCTGGCCACCGAGGAGATCTGGGAGTCCGATCCGTCCACGACAATGCCGACCGAGGTGGCTTCGCCACCTTGCAGCCGGGTCTGGGTGCCCTCCGGGATGACGACGGCCACCCGGATCGTTCCCCGGTCGAGCAAGGGCTGCAGGTCGGCTTCGCTGGCCGGACGGGCGGTGATCGAGAAGTAGCCGGAACCTCGGAACGCGTCGGTGATGACGCGCGAGGTCGCGGTGCGATCAAGATCGACCACGGCCGTGGCGAGATCTTTGACGTCGGCGGCGACGACGTACCCGAACAGCACGAGCTGAGCCACCGGCATCAACATGAGCATCCGCAGCAGCATCGGATCCCGACGCAGCTGCTTGAACTCCTTCCAGATCAGCAGCCGGATGCGCTTGAGGCTCATCGTGACCTCCGGGAATGCAGCATGGTGGCCAGCGTCAGCACGACCAGGGAGTAGACAGCCAGCGAGAGCACTTCAGGTAAGGCCTCGGACCAGCCGGCGCCCTTCAAGAAGACGGCCCGCGAAACCGTGACCATGTAACGCGCCGGGAAAGCTGAGGCGACCCACTGCAGCACGACCGGGATCTGGTCGAGCGCGAACGCGAAGCCCGAAAGCAGGAAGGACGGCAGGAAGGCGATCAGCAGGGCGGTGATGTTGGCGGTGTCCACGCTTGGAGCCAGCGCCGAGATCACCAGCCCCATGCCCAGACAGGCGAAGACGAAGAGGGCTGCCGCCACCGAGAGCACCACGGGATCGCCGCGCAGCGGGACGCCCAAGAAACCGATCCCGACCGCGACGATGGCGACCACGTCCAAGAACGCCAGGATGGTCCAGGGAAGGAGCTTGCCGATCATCAGTTCACCGCGGCGCATGGGGCTGACCGCCATCTGCTCCCCGGTGCCCTGGTCGCGTTCGCGGACCAGTGTGACAGCGGTCTGCTGGACGGTGACGATCATGATGATGACCACCATGAGCCCGGGGATCAGGAAGTCCGACGACCGTCTCTCGGGGTTGTACCAGGTGCGGATCTGAGGCTGGAGCGATCCCACGGCGGCGAGGTCCAAGCCCTGGGTGTCCGCCCAGGCTGCGGCGACCTTCTGGTCGTAAAGCCCGTTGAGCGCCTTGGTGTAGGCCTCGGCCACCCGCGCCGAGTTCGGTTCGCTGCCGTCGACGAGGACTGCCACCTGGCCCGTGGCCCCGGAGGCGAGCTGTCGTCCGAAACCGGCCGGAACGACAACAGCGACACGGGCCTGGTTGCGGTCGAAGGCCTCAGTCGCGGCTGCCACGCTGTCCGCGTGAGCGACGACCGAGAAGAAGTTGGAGCCCTCGTAGTTGCGCAGGTATTCAGCGCTGGCGGGGGTTCGGTCCTGGTCGATCACGACGGTGGGGACGTGTTGCACGTCAAAGCTGATGGCGTAGGCGAAGAGCAGCAACTGCACGATCGGCAGCAGCAGCACGAGGGCAAGGGCGCGGGGGTCGCGCACCAGATGCTTGAACTCTTTGGCGGTGATGGCACCGATCCGGTCCAGGGAGGCCCTCATGGCGTCACCGGCCTGACACCGGGAGTGGCGCGAAGCTCAGCCAGGTAGGCGAAGACCGATTCCATGTCGATGGCGATTGGACGGACCACCGCGGTGACACCGGCATCGGCAAGCATGGTGTCGAGGCTGACCGAAACACCTTGAGTGAGCAGTACCCGGACGGCGTCTCCGAGCAAATGCGTGGAGGCGACCCCATATCTCCCGTCGAGCGCTGCCATCGCTAGGCGCGGATCCTTGGCCGCCACCTCGAAAAGGGTGCCCGGCACGGAAGCCTTGAGTTCGTCGGGCGTTCCGGCGTGGCGCATCACCCCGGATTCGAGGAAGCCGATGTGCGTGCAGCGCTCCGCCTCGTCCATGTAGGGGGTGGCCACCAGCACGGTCTTGCCCTGGGCGTGGATCCCGGCCAGGATTCGCCAGAATTCCCGGCGGGAGACTGGGTCCACCCCGGTGGTGGGTTCGTCCAGCAACAGCAGGTCCGGTTCGTGCATCAAGGTCGAGGCGAGCATCAGCTTCTGCTTCATGCCGCCGGACAGCTTGCGGGCCTGCCGTGCGGTGAAGGCCGCCATCCCCATGCTGGTGAGTAGTCGCGCGGCCCGTTCGCGCCGGAGGGCTTTCGGCACGCCGCGGAGCCTGGCGAAGAACTCGAGGTTTTCGGCCACCGTGAGGTCTGGATACATCGAGAACTGCTGGGACATATAGCCGATTCGGCCGGTGATGGCACCCGGGTGCTGGTCGACGGCGTGGCCGAAGACTCGCGCGATCCCTGAGTCGGGTGCCAGCACAGTGGCCAGCATCCGGATCAGCGACGACTTCCCGGCTCCGTCCGGCCCGAGCAAGCCGAAGATGGCGCCGGCGGGGACGTCCAGGTCGAGAGCGTCAACCGCCGTGACGGCGCCGAACGTCCTGGTCAGGCCTCGGGCGTGGATCGCCAGCGGTTCGGGACTGGTGTCGGGAAGGGGCATGCTCAACCGAACGCCACGTCCGCGGGCATGCCGGCCTTGATCTGGCTGGTGTCGTCCAGCCGCACCCGGACCTCGAAGACGAGGTTGACGCGCTGGTCCTCGGTCTGCACGGTGTTCGGGGTGAATTCTGCGGTGCTGGCGATGAACGTGACCTTGCCGGTGATGTCGGGCGTTGAGCCGCTGCTCACCGTTACCGCCTGGCCCACGCTGACCTGGCCGATCCGTGGCTCCGGAACGAAGACCCGCACGAAGACGTCCGCAGGGTCGGTCATGGTGACGACGGCCCGGCCGGGGGCCGCGTTCTGGCCGACATTGGTGGTGAGGCTGACGATGGTCCCGCCACGGGGAGCCTTGACCACGGCGAAACTCAGCTGAACTCTTGCGAGGTCAACCGCGGCCTTCGCCTGGGCCAGTCGTGCCTGCGCCGCCTTGACATCGGCGTTGGTGGCGTCTTCGTCATTCTTGGCGTTGGTCACCGCGGCTTCGGCGGCTTTGACGCCCTGCTTGGCCTGGTTGAGCTGCAGAGTCAGGGCTTTGGTGTCGAGCCGGACGAGTAGCTGCCCGGCCTTCACGGTGTCACCTTCGGCGATCTTCACCGCGGTCACCCGGCCGGTGAGGGCCGGGGTGATCTGGTATTCACGCGATTCGGCGGATCCGCTGGCGCGCAGGGTGTTGTCGACCACCACCGTTTGGTTGGTCGACCACCACCACCAGGTGCCGCCGCCGAGCAGCAGCAGTAGGACAACGATGATGACCGGTGCTGGCGGTCGCTTGTGCCTACCTTCGGCCATGGTGCTCACCTTCGTTTCTTGGGGCGGGACGACGATCTTCGGCGGGAGTCATCATGGGGTCTCCCTACAGGGCTGGATGGTGACGGTGACGGGGGTACCCGCCGGCAGGGCGGCGGAGCTGGTCAGCCAGACGGTGAACGCGCGTGTCAGGTGGATCTCATCGGTTGCCTGCGAGGTTGGCGGGAAGTCCGCGCGGCTCGCGATCCGGGTGACCCTAGCCTGGACGGAGGCGCCGGGGCTCATCCAGTCGGCGTGGACGGTGGCCGCGTCGTCCACGCAGACCGTTGCCGCCTGCGTGGGAGAGAGCCACGTGGTCATGGTGGCGTCCCCGAAGCGGCGCAGAGTCACCAGCGCGGCCCCTGGCGAGAGGTGCTGGCCCACGGTTGCGACCCGGGTGACCACGCCAGCTGCGGGTGAGGTCACCGATGCATCGCCACGTTGTGCCTTGGCGATGGACACCACGACGTCCGACAGGTCGGCAGCCACGACCACGAGCCGGCGAAGCCGGGTGAGCTGCGCTCGGGCTTCGGACACGGTGTCGGTGGCGTCGTCGAGTTTGTCGAGCCCATCGTTGGCCTTCTGCAGACCGTCATCAAGCTTGCCCAGTCCCGTCTTCATCTGCTTGAGCGCGGCGTCGATCTGCTTGAGCCCTGCCTTGAGGGCGTGGATGCCAGCCTCGACCGCTTCCCGGGTGGGAACCCCGGGTGGCCAGGGCGTGGTGCCTTCGGGCGGGAGCAGGGCGAAAGCCTCCTTGGCGGCGTCCAGTTGGTCATCGAGCGTGTCGCGCTGCGCTTGGAGCGTCTTGCGATTGGCCTTCAGCGTGGTTCGGGTGTCCTTGAGCTGATCGATCGCATCGTTGACGTCGCCCCGCTTGTCGGCGATCTCGGCGTCCTTGTCGTAGGTCTTGTCGATCCCCGCGTCCACCACCCCGATCTGCGCCTTGGCCACGGCAGCATCTGCCTTGGCGGCCTTCACCGCGGCGGCCAGTAGCGCGTCGTCGAGCCGGGCCAGCTCCTGTCCGACGGCCACCGTGTCACCCTCGCCGACAGCCACGGCCGCCACTCCAGAAAAGGAACCGATTTGGTGGAGCGCTGGGGTGGCCATCGGCGAGTCCGCTTCGCTGAAGCCGGCGTTGACGTTGACCGTCGGCACCACGAGCGCCGGGACGGCCACAATGACGACGTCCTCTTCTACTCTCGCTTGGACCCGAAGGCCCTCGCTCGGCACTGAGCAGCCGACGCAGGTCAGCAGCAGTGCGACGCTGAGGCCGCCCACGGGCAGGCGGATCATCGCTTCACCGCCACGGTCCGCAGGAAGGCGTCGACCAGGAATTCGAGGTCGGCCAGGGGAGGTGGTGCCAGCGGGGTGGCGCGCAGGAAGCCATCGAGGGCGACATAGCTGAAGATCGACCCGACCAGGAGCCGGGCGCTGAGATCCGGCCGCGGTGCGCTGATGAGCCCCAGGGAATCGGCGCGGGTGATCTGCCCGGTCGCCACCACCAACAACTGGCCTGGCAGGGCGGCACGCACCAGATCCCGCAGTTCGGGGATCCGGACGGCCTCGCTGATCACCAGGCGAAGCGCCGCGGTGATGTGGGGTTGCAGCAGTCGACCGGTCACGCTCTGGGCCAGCAGGACGAGTGACTGGCGCAGTTCCTCCCCGGTGTTCGGTTCGGGGGGAAACGCCGTGAACACCTCCTGTGGTGCCAGTTCGGTGGTGATGAACGACGACAGCAGATCGGCCTTGCTCGGGAAGTAGCGGTAGAGGGTCTGCTTGCTGACACCGGCTTCCGCCACGACGGCGTCCATCGACGTGCCGGTGTAACCGTGCCGCACGAACAAGCGGGTCGCCGCGGTGAGGATCTGCTCTCGCTTGGCGGACGCTCGGCGAAGGCTCGGGGTCGTCACGATCAAACTGTACGGTTCCGTCTGATGTTGCACAAGCAACCTGGCGTGACGGTGCCGCACCGGCTCGGATCGCGAGCCGCTGTCGGGCGCTTGTAGTCTTGGCGGCGTGACTTCCATCCCGGCCGTCAGGGCACGCCGTCTCAATCAGCTGCCCGACTCGGCCAGGGAACAGCTCCCGATCCCCACGCGCGTCCTGACGTCATGGTGGACGTGGCTGGCGATCGGCATGACCATCGTGTTCGCGGCATGCCTGGCAGCGCTGTATTTCGACGTCACCGCCGACCGGGAGGTGAACGAGGGAATCGTCCCGGGGGTCAACCCCAGCGCCATTCGTCAGGCCGCCTGGTACGCGACCTCGACCCTGGTCTTCTGGATCGTGGTGTTCCTGGCTGCCGACCGCTTCCGTCCGCAGCGTTGGGTCGTCTGGTTCCTGTCGCTGGGGTGGGGCGCCAGCGTGGCCACCTACGCGTCCTACCTCGTGAATTCCTGGGCGGCCATGCAGATGTCGGTGACCGGCAACTTCGACCCGGCCACCAGCGCGCGGGCAGCAGTCTTCGTCGCACCCTTCGTGGAAGAGGCCGCCAAGGCCACCGTGCTGTTCTGGCTCGCGATCCTGGCTCGCTACCGGTTCGTCTCCAAGGTGTCGCTCATCGTGATGGGTGGGCTGTCGGCGGCAGGGTTCGCGTTCACCGAGAACATCATCTATTACGCCCGCGCGATCGTGTACGCCTCGCAGACCATCGAGGTGGGGGACGCGGATGCGGCCATCGCCGAGCTCGTCTGGCTTCGGGGTTTCTGGACCGCCTTCGGGCACCCGCTGTTCACGATGATGACCGCTATCGGGGTGGCGGTGGCATTGCGGACCCAGAGCAAGGTCGTCCGCGTGCTTGCCCCGCTGGCCGGCTTCGGCGTGGCGGCGCTGCTGCACATGGTCTTCAATTCGCAGGCGACGCTCACTTCAGGTCAAGGTCAGCTGCTCATCTACTTCCTGGTGGCGGTGCCGATGGTCTTCTCCGCTGCGATGTACGTGGTGCGGCAAGTGTTGAAGCAGGGGCAGCTGATCCGGGTGCGTCTGGCGGACTACGTGCGGATGGGTTGGCTCGACGCAGCCGACCCGTCGGTGTTCGCTCGGCAGCGGTCGCGGTGGCGCGCCTTGCTGGTGGCGATCACGCGCGGCTGGACCGCGTTGGTCGCGACCCTGTCGTTGCAGCGTTCGATGACCGAACTGGCCTATCTGCGTGACGCCGAAGTGAAGGGTGTTGTCGATGCGACGGCCGCGCTGCGCGCCAAGGAACTCGTTGAGCGGATCGGTGAGCTGCGGACGGTGGGGATCAGCGATCCGCGCGGGATGAAGCTGAGCCTTCCCCGGCTTCGGCGGCGAACGCTCCAGATCCCCCCATCCGGCAATCCGCCAGCTAGCGGACTCGCCGACCCACGCGCACCGCAGGGGAACTCGACACCAGTAGGATCACACCGTTATTCGGCCGTGGACCCAACCTGGGGGCCGCCGGGAGGCTAGGAGGCAGGCGTGGGTGCTGAGGAACTCTCGCAGCGCCTGTCCAGCCTCCGTGACGCCTTGGCCGACGTGCGCTTCCCGCTCAACCTGCCCGGACGCGACGAGATCGCCGCCCAGGTGCGCGGTGCCGTGGCTCAGCTGGACGACTACGTGTTGCCGCGGCTGGCCCGTCTGGACGCCCCGCTGCTCGCCGTGGTCGGTGGGTCGACGGGCGCGGGGAAATCGACGCTGGTCAACTCGGTGATTGGACGTGTGGTGAGCGCCCCCGGCGTGATCCGTCCGACCACCAGGGCGCCCGTGCTGATCCATCATCCTGACGACGCCGCCTGGTTCGCGTCCGATCGGATCCTGCCGGGGCTGGCTCGCAGTACCAATGTCGTGACCGATGCCCGCACCCTGCACGTGGTGCCGGAGCCGACGCTGCCACGCGGACTCGCGATGCTGGATGCCCCCGACGTCGATTCGGTGGTGGCGGAGAATCGTGCCCTTGCCCGGCAACTGCTGGCGGCGGCCGACCTGTGGCTGTTCGTCACCTCCGCCGCAAGGTACGCGGATGCTGTCCCCTGGGACTACCTGCGGTCGGCCGCGGAACGCCAGGCAGTGGTCGCGGTCGTGCTCGATCGCGTGCCGCCGGCGGCGATGGGCGAAGTGCCAGCTCACCTGGGTCAGATGATGGTGCAGCGTGGCCTGGCGAACTCGCCGCTGTTCGCCGTGCCGGAGACCCAGGTCGATTCGGACGGATTGTTGCCCCCCGCGGCGGTGGCGCCGATCCGGGGCTGGCTCGCCGCCCTGGCGAACGATGCCGTCAGCCGGAACGCGGTCGTGCTGCAGACCCTGGACGGTGCCATCGGGTCCCTGGCCGGACTGTGCGGGGGCGTCGTCGAGGCGATCGGCGCCCAGGCCAGCGCCAGTGAGACGCTGCGCAGCGATGCCGAGGGATCGTTCGCCGAAGCCGTGCGCACGATCTCGGTGCAGACCGCCGACGGCACGCTGTTGCGGGGTGAGGTGCTGGCCCGGTGGCATGACTTCGTCGGGACGGGGGAGTTCTTCCGGGCCGTTGAGCAGAAGATCGGGTCGTTCCGCGACCGGGTGATGGCCGCGATCCGAGGTGAGCCGAAGCAGGCCGTCGACGTCAGGTTGGCAGTGGAATCGGGCATGGAAGTCCTGATCCGCGAGGAGGGTGAGGCTGCCGCCCGCCGCACCCATTCGGCCTGGCTGTCCCATCCGGCCGGCCGGCAGGTGGTGGCGGCGGCGGGGGATCTCTCCAAGGCGTCGCAGGAATTCGAGGCGGGAGTGCAACGGGCGATCCGTGACTGGCAGGCCGACGTCATGGAGTTGGTCAGTTCGGTCGGGGCGTCGAAGCGATCCGCAGCCAGGTTCTGGGCGCTTGGGGTCAACGGTGTCGGGGTCGCGTTGATGATCTTGGTGTTCTCGCAGACGGGTGGTCTGGTCGGTGCCGAACTGGGGGTGGCTGGCGGCACCGCGGTGCTCGCCCAACGGCTGCTGGAAGCCATCTTCGGGGAAGATGCCGTCCGACGCCTTGCCAAGCAGGCGAAATCCGACCTGGACGCCCGTGTCGAGACCCTGCTTGCCCGTGAGTTGGCGCGCTATCTCGGCGAGGTCGACGCCATCGACACCCGAGCCGAGCAGGCAGGCCTAGTAGCTGAGGCTGTCGCCGAGGTGCAGCGGGTTCGTCCGGGGGTCGTGTCCGCGGCGCTGAATCCGGCAGGCACGAAGGCTGAGCTGCCGAGCGGTGAGCAGCTGCGGTCACTCACCACGGGAGATGGGGTTCCGCAGCCCATCGAGGGCGTCGTGCTCGATCCTGAGGAGACCCGATGACGACCTCCGAGGGAGCCCTGGACGTTCGGCTCGCCGGGCTCGCCGAGGCGGTGGACGCCGCTGACGGACGCGTGGATGCCGAGATCGTTCAGGCCGCGCGGGAAGTCGTCCGGCGGGCGGGAGAGCGAGTCGCCTTCAGCGGTCACTACACGGTGGTTGCCCTGGCCGGAGCTACCGGGTCGGGCAAATCGAGCCTGTTCAACGCCATCACCCAGACCGAGCTCGCGCAGGTGGCGGTTCGCCGTCCGACCACGTCGCGGGCCATGGCGGTGGCGTGGGGTGCCACGCTTCCGAACGAACTCCTCGACTGGCTCGACGTGCCGCGACGGCATCTGATCGCCGACTCCGACGGGCGGTTCTCGAAGTTGGTGCTGATCGACCTGCCCGACCACGACTCCACCGAGCTGACTCACCGAGTGACCGTCGATCGGCTGGTCGAACTGGTGGACGCGCTGATCTGGGTGGTCGACCCGCAGAAGTACGCCGATGCGGCCCTGCACGACCGCTACCTGAAACCCTTGTCGCAGTATGCCGAGGTGATGATGGTGGTCTTGAACCAAGCCGACCGGCTGACGCCGAGTGGCCTGGCGAGCTGTGTCAACGACCTGCGGAGGCTGCTCGACCGGGAGGGTCTGAGGGCGACCTCGGTCATGCCGGTCTCCGCGCTGCTGGGAACGGGGATGCCAGAGCTTCGCGATCTGCTGCAGAGTGTTGTGACGGCCAAGCGGGCGACGTTGAAACGGCTCGGGACCGACGTCGATGTGGTGGCCGCGCGGCTCGCCGACCAGTTGGGGGATGCTCGCGCTGCCCGGCTGGGAAGGGGCGTCGTGGACACCCTGGTCTCGTCGCTGGCGGACGCGGCGGGGGTCCCCGTCGTGGTGGACGGGGTTCGGCGCGCGTGGGTCAAGCGGGGCAGCAGCGCTACCGGGTGGCCGTTCGTGTCGTGGTGGGCCATGTTCCGTCCCGACCCACTGAAGAAGTTGCGGCTGGACCTGGACTCTGGCCAGCACAGCCCCACCCAGACCAACCGAACCTCGCTGCCCAAGGCGGGGGCGGTGCAGCGGGCGCACGTCGAGCGCGCCCTTCGCGGCATCACCGAATCCGCTTCGGCGGGACTGCCGGTTGGGTGGGCGGCTGCCGTTCGCCGCGCGGCGGTCTCGAACCAGGGACTGCTCGCGGATCGACTGGACGTCGCGATCGCGTCGACGGACGTGAAGACCGGAGCGGGCACGTGGTGGTGGAGCCTGTTCCGGGTTCTCCAATGGGTGCTGATGCTGGCGGTGATCGGCGGTCTCGGCTGGCTGTTCAGCGGCCCGGCGTTGGCCTGGCTGGGCCTTCCGCCGCTGCCGGCGGTGACCTGGTACCAGGTGCCCGCGCCTACGTGGCTGTTGATCGGCGGAGCGGTCGGTGGGGTTCTGCTGGCCGTGCTCGGACGTGCGCTGGTGGGCGTCGGCGCCGGCTGGAAGGCTCGGGAGGCTGAGAAGTCGCTGCATGGAGCGATCGCCGGGGTCGCAGCTACTGAGGTCATCGAGCCGGTGCAGGAAGAACTCGATCGTTTCGCGCGGGCGGTCGCAGGTACCAGGGTGGCTTTGCTCGGTCGCTGAGTTGGTGCGATTGGTCGCGGTTTCCGGCGTGAGGTCGATTCACGGGCTGAGTTTTCCACAGGGGCTTCGCCGTCCACAGGTGACCGGATTGGCTGAACGAGTTCGTGTCGCCATGAAGAAGCTTGAGTCATCCAGCATTGAGAGAGGACGACATGGAAGCGCAACTGTGGATGACGGGCCGGGTGGGCAGCGAGGTCGAATACCGACCGGTCAACTCGAACGTGGCCTTCGCCAACTTTCGGATGGCCTGCACACCGAGGATCCTGCGGTCAGGGGAATGGGGAGACGCCGACACCACCTGGGTGAGCGTGAGCTGCACGCGGGCACTCGCCGAGCACGTGAAGTGCAGCCTGACGAAAGGTGACCCCGTCGTGGTCGTCGGCCGACTGCGCACCAAGCGTTGGGTGGACGCCAACGGTGTCGAACACGAGCAGCTCAGCATCGAAGCCAGCAGCGTCGGACACGACCTGGCCCATGGGACGGCGAAGTACCACCGAGTCCGGCGGGCGCCGGAGCCCACTGAACGCATCGGGCCGGTCGACGTAGACGCAGACGTCGAACCGGACGACCGGTACGACGAATTCGTTGAACGGGAACCGGCACAGACCCTGGCCAGCTGAGCGGCGATTCTTCCCGGGGGCGGCGTGATGCCCCCGGGAGAGCGGCTCCAGTGCCGATCAGGCGGGCAGCGTCAGTCGCGCGTCAACCGTCGGTGAGCCGTCCGGTGCGGACGAGCGGCCTCCACCCCGAGCCGCGCCACCTTGTTCTCTTCGTAGTCGGCGTAGTTGCCCTCGTACCAGAACCAGTTGGCTTCGTCCGCGTCGGTGCCCTCCCACGCGAGGATGTGGGTGGCCACCCGGTCCAAGAACCAACGGTCGTGGGAGATCACCACGGCGCAGCCGGGGAAGTCCAGTAACGCATCTTCGAGGGACTGCAGGGTCTCAACGTCCAGGTCGTTGGTCGGCTCGTCGAGCAGCAGCACGTTCCCGCCCATTTTGAGGGTGAGGGCGAGGTTCAGCCGGTTGCGCTCGCCGCCGGATAGCACCCCAGCGAGCTTCTGCTGGTCCGGCCCCTTGAAGCCGAAGGAGGCAACGTAGGCCCGCGACGGCATCTCGAAGCTGGCCACCTTGATGTGGTCCAGGCCATCGGAGACGACCTCCCAGACGTTCTTCGACGGGGCGAT
>JBAVKY010000056.1:0-15270 GCA_049688555.1 Propionicimonas sp. | reverse complement strand
CTCACGCTCAGCGCGATTGGCGACCCCAGCAAGATTCGAACTTGCGACACAAGGTTTAGGAAACCTCTGCTCTATCCCCTGAGCTATGGGGCCGGGACCGGTGAGAACGTGCCGGGCGCTCGCGACGTCATGCAACAACGCTGCGCGCGGTTCGGCCGTTCGTTCCGATTCCCGCGCGATTGCCGTCGACCGCGAGGGACCCCCTCAGGGTACTGGCGCCGCTGTGGTCGGCCAAATGGCCCGCAACCAACGACGCGACTTGCCATCGGGCCGGACGGACGCCTGCGCGTCAGGATCCCGGTCAGGTTGTGGCGAGCCGCTCCTCGCGTCCGAGCTGACGCCCGAAGTCGGCCAGCAGCTCAACGGTGCGGCTGGCCGCCGGGTTGGTACGTGCGGCGTTGCGAATTAGGGCGACGATCCTGCGCTGCGGGGTCGGGTTGCTGGGACGAACGTAGGCGACGTCGAAGGCCGACCACCCCAACGCCAACTGGGGCACCACGGCGATCCCCACTCCGGCGGCCACGAAGGCGAGCCCGGTGACGTGGTCCTGGGCACGGGCGACATACCGGGGCGAGAATCCCGCGACGGCACACGCGTGGCTTGCCAGGCGAGTGACGATCTCATCCCGGAAGTCGTATTGGATCCAGTCATCGGAGGCGAATTCGGCCAGGTCAGCCGTCCCCACCTTCGCCATCGGATGCTCCGGCGGCAGCGCCACCAGGAAGTCATCGATGCCGAGGTGGATCCGACTGTAGGTCGGTGGGGTGCTCGGCTCGTCGAAGGGCACCTCGGTGTGCACCTCCACGTCGGCCTGGCCGGCGCTCTCGTCGCTGTCCACTTCGTTGATGGACAACTCCAGGGTGAGGCCGGGAAACTCCCGCCGCAGGGTTCGCGCCACCGCTGGCATCCAGGTGTAGGCAGCGGAGGCGAAGGTTCGCATGGTCAGCTTGGCAGTGGCACCTTGGCGCAGATCCTTGGCCTTCGCATCCAGTTGCACCATGGCGTCCAGCGCATCGCCGCTGGCGTTGGCAAGCTCGATCCCCGCGGCGGTCGGCCGGATGCCCCGCCCTACGCGCTCGATGAGCGGGAAGCCGACCTCACGCTCCAGGGTGTGGATGTGCTGACTGACGGTGGACGGAGTGAAGCCCAGACGATGGGCGGTATCGGTGACGGAGCCGCTCGCCACCACCGCTCGGAGGACGCGGAGCCGGTTGAGGTCGAGCATGGCGCAATCATACGGCATCACCGAATGATTGTTCGGAAAAATCAGCTTGTCCCGAATGGTCTTGATGCGCGAATCTTAAGTCATGATGAGTTACCCCGTCACAGACCGAGACCGCGAGCGCCTCGTCCATGACCTTGACCTGCTCACCCAGGTCGATGACCAGCGCACCCCGAGTGGGCACATCCACCGCCGTCACTGGTTCCCCAGGACGCTGGCCACGAAGCACTCCCTGCGCTTGGCGACCAGCGGATCCGGCGGCGCCCTGTCCTGAGGCCGGCTTGGCGGCGAATCGTCGCCAGGCCCCCGCACGATCCCGAGGGATCGTTAGGGTCGGTCTATGCAGACGCCCGCCCCCGAGGACTGGTTCGACGCCTACCTCTTCGACCTGGACGGCACGATCCATCTCGGCGACGTGCTGCTTCCCGGGGCGATCGCGGTGATTGCCGAACTCCGGGAACGCGGCAAGTCCGTGCGATTCCTCTCCAACAACCCGACTCACTCCCCCGCGACCATCCACCAACTCCTGCAGCGATTGGGCCTTGAGATCCGCCTCGATGAGGTCGTGAACACCGTCCTCACCACGGCCACCTGGCTGCGCGAACATCGTCCAGAGGCAGCCGTCTTCCCCATCGCCGAACAGCCGGTGATCGACGCGCTCCGTGATGCCGGACAACCCCTGAGCGATGACCCGGCGGTCATCGACATCGTGTTGGCCAGCTACGACCGGACGTTCGACTACCGCAAGCTACAGATCGCTTTCGACGCACTATGGTTCGAGCGCCGCGCAACCCTCATGTCCACCAACCCCGATCGCTTCTGCCCTTACCCGGGCGGACGCGGGGAACCCGATGCCGCCAGCATCGTGGCAGCCATCGAGGCCTGCACCGGGGCTACCTGCGAGCGCACCTTCGGCAAGCCTTCACCGCTGATGCTCGAGCTCGCGCTCGCCGGCACCGGCGTCGCAGCGTCTTCGGCAGTGATGGTGGGCGATCGCCTGGCGACGGATATGACGATGGCGCGCGACGCGGGAATGACTGGGGTGCTCGTGCTCACCGGCGACTCGACCCTGGCGGACGTCGCGGCGCTGCCTTCGGCCCAGCGGCCTGACCGGGTGATCAACAGCCTGGCGGAGCTGCTGCCGCATCGTTGACTCAACCCTCCGAGGCGCGGCCAGGAGGACACCGGGGACAAGGGGATCACCGGGAATTGAGCAGTTCCTGCCCGGGGGGATTGGGCAGGAACCGGTATGAGTATGGCACGCGACCCGACTAATGTCACCCGCAGAGGGGACACGCCGGAAAAAGAGCAGGGAGCAGGGCCCTAATTGCCTACTGCGGCGGCATCAGCCTTCAGCTTCTCGATGTCCAGAGCCTTCACCTGGTCGACCAGCTTGCTGAACTGAGTTCGATTCAGCACTCCTGGCTCGCGGAAGACGAGGTACCCGCCACGGAAGGCCATGATCGTGGGGATCGAGGAGATGTCCAGCCCGCTGGCCAGCTCCCCCTGATCGTCAGTGTCCACCTTGGCGAAAACGACGTCAGGATGCTCATTGGAAACCGCCTCGAAGATCGGCCCGAACATCCGGCACGGACCGCACCAGGCCGCCCAGAAGTCCAAGAAGACGACCTCGTTGCTCTCGATCGTGTTGCCGAAATCTTCCAGCGTCAACGGGACAGTTGGCATGGGGGACGTCCTTCCACTCAGTTACACAGGGCGAAACGCCTGCCCAACCCCCGGTATTCCGCGACGCGGCTGCCCTGGTGTCGCAGCCCACAGCTCCGGCGCCTCAACAGCGACGAAAAGGCGCTCCGCCATGGCACCGGGCAACCGGCATTCGCCGTCCCCGACCAGCTCCAGGTCGCCGTGCCGCAGCATGGCCCGCACCGCGACCCCCGGACGCACGCCGGCGGCGTCCATCGTCGCCAGCACGGCCGGATCGGACTGGATCGACTCGCTCATCCTGCGCAGGACCACCTGATGCTCGGCGCCGTCCGATAGCCGCACCGAGAGCGGCTCAGCGCCGTCCAGGAATCCTTCGGCGGCCGCTGCCACACCCAGCTCCTCAAGCGCGGGAATCGGATTGCCGTACGGAGACTCGGTGGGCTGGTTCAGGATTGTCACCAACCGTCGCTCGACGTCGGTGGAAATGACGTGCTCCCAACGACAGGCCTCCTCGTGGACTAGGCCCCAGTCGAGCCCGATCACATCGATGAGCAGCCGCTCCGCCAACCGATGGCGTCGCATCACCCTGGTCGCCAACGCCTGGCCCTGTTCGCTGAGCACCAGGTGCCGATCGGGGTGGACGCTCACCAGGCCGTCCCGTTCCATCCGGGCCACGGTCTGGGACACCGTCGGTCCGCTTTGCTTCAAACGTTCGGCGATGCGAGCCCGAAGCGGTGGGATCCCCTCCTCGCCCAGCTCGTAGATCGTCCGAAGGTACATCTCCGTCGTGTCGATGAGGTCGCCCATGCACCCCTCCTCAAGTTGACGTCAGACTATAGCCATGGCGACCCCGGCACTCCCCCTGCGGACAGTCCGCGTCGAACCCGAACGGCTGACCGGTTGGTTGGATCGCTTCGCGCTCCGTCATGGCGCACCCGACCGTGAGATCGAGCCTGAACTGGTCCGCTACCGCGCACCCGACGGTGCGGTGGCAACCGTCCTCCTGCAGTGGGGTCCCCTGCCCCCGGGCACCACCGTGGTCGAGTATGCGACCGCCACACGAACGGTCGGCGCGCTGCTGGCGAGGCGGCGCGCCCACGCAGTCGGGGTCTTCAGCGGTACGACCCTGATCGAGGGTCACCACCATTCCCACTACGTCCAGGGACGGACGAAGGCCGGCGGCTGGTCGCAGCAACGCTACGCCAGGCGCCGCGAGCAGCAGGCGGGCAGGTCGTTCACGGGGGCGGCCGCTGAAGTGGCCGACATCCTGTTGCCCGTGGTGGACGACTTGGACGCCCTCGTCCTGGGTGGGGATCGGGTGGCCGTGAAAACGGTGCTCGCCGATCCGGCCTTCGCCGAATTGCGCACCCTCGCGGAGGCGACGCACCACCCCATCTATCCGGTTCCGGATCCAAATCGCGGGATTCTGACGAGGTTCGCGGCAGTGTTCCGCGCTGTGCCGATCCAGCTCAACGAGCTGGCCTGACCCTCGTCCGCGCGGTCGAGGGATCAGCGACGCAGGAACACGACGATTGCCGCAACCACGGCAACGAGGGCGGCACCAGCGATGACCAGAGCGGTACGAGTGTCGTCGAGCGCAACATCGGGCGAGTCCGCCACCTCCCCCTCAGCGGCGGCGGTCGCTGACGGCGACGGCGACGCGCTGGTGGTAGGAGTCGCGGTGGCTACCGGAGAGGGGCTCACGGTCTCTGCCAGCGCCGGGACGAGCGGGGTCAGCGCGAAAGCGATGCTGACGGCACCGCAGGCCAGCAAGCGACGTAACCACAAACCCATGCCTCGGAGCCTATCGGCCCGGGACGGCCAGCGATCCCCAGACCACCAGGGCGAGCATCAAGAGCAAGGCACCACTCACGATCAGTCGCCGGGTCCGTGGGTTCACGGTCCAAATCTAGGCGCTCGGAGCTACGGTTGGGCCATGGGCTCCCTCTGGCTCTACGCGATTGCCATCGACGAAGTGCGGGACATCTTCCGCGCGGAGCAAGCCGAAGCCGCAGCCCTCCGGGTGATCGCCGCTGACCGCTTCGCCGCACCGCAGCCACCCCAGCTCGGACTGCTGAACAAGTTGGGCCCGTTGTTCCGGCGCCCGCCCGGAAGTCCGCTGCGTCATCCGGAGATTCCCGATGGCGTGGACGTCGACCGGTTACTGGCTGGCAGCCACGTCCCCCCGGAGCGGCTCGCTGCGAGTTGGGCCTTGCTGCACGTGTGGCTCGAGGCCAAAGCATGGTCCCACTACGAGATGCCGCTCGACCAATCCGGGATCAAGGCGCTCGACTTCGACCTTGCCAGGGCTGGCGCGCCAGCCCAGGTCGCGCTCGGTTCCCTCCTGGCCAGAGAGCTGGGGATTGCCCTGAGGACGGCTCCGGGCATGGCCGCCGGCTACAGCCGCGGCGCGCACGTCCTGGCCGCGAAGCGGGCCTGGCAGGAAGTGGTCGATCGACTGGAACCCGACCATCACGAGCTGGTCACAGGGTTGCTGGCCTGGCTGGAATCGTTCGAAGAATGGACGCGGGCGGCCCCACCGCAACGCAGGGAGCCGCCCGACCTGGTGGCCATCTGGCTGGCCTGACGACCTCAGACGAACAGACCTGAGATCAGCCCTTGTGCGAAGTAGACGACGAAGGCACCCGCCACGCCGTACAACAGCGGGTGAACCTCCTTGCCCTTGCCGAGGATGATCTTGATGAACGCGAAGCTGATGAAGCCGGCGCCGATGCCCACCGTGATGGAGTAGGTGAACGGCATCAGCACCATGGTCAGGAACGCTGGAATGCCCTCCTCCGGGTTTTCCCAGTCGATGTGGATGACCTGCGACATCATCAGGAAGCCCACGAAGAACAGGGCCGGAGCTGCGGCCTCGGAGGGAACCATGTTCACCAGCGGGGCCAGCACCAAGCTGAACACGAAGGCCAGGCCAGTGACCACGGAAGCGATACCCGTCCGGGCGCCCTCGCCGACACCGGAGGCGGATTCGATGTAGGAGGTGTTGGACGACACCGACCCCAGGCCGCCGGCCATGGCGGCCAACGAGTCGACGAGCAGGATCTCCTGGGTGCGCGGCGGGTTGCCGTCCGCATCGAGCAGCCTGCCTTCGGCGCCCACCGCGACGATCGTGCCCATGGTGTCGAAGAAGTCGGCCAGCAGCAGCGAAAAGACCAGCAGGAGCAGGCCGAGGAACACACCGGGGCCCGCGGCCCCGGTGAAGGCACCGAACAGGTCCACCCGTCCGAGCAGGCTCAGATCCGGAACGGCGAAACTGCCCAGCACCGGAATGTTCTGCATCCAGCCGGTCGGGTTGACCACGGCACCCGTGGCGTCCCTCGAGGCACCGACCTGGAAGACGGCCTCCACGATGATCGCCAGCACAGTCGCTGCGCCGATCGCGATCAGCAGCGCACCCTTGACCTTGCGCACGAACAGGGCGATCAGGATCAGCAGGCCGATCAGGAAGATGGCGATGGGCCACCCCATCAGGGCACCTCCGATACCCAGTTCCACTGGAGTGCCGATGCCCTTGCGCACGACGCCGGCATCAACCAGGCCGATGAAGGCGATGAAAAGGCCGATGCCGACCGAGATGGCAGCCCGCATCGACCGCGGGACCGCCTTGAAGACCGCCTTGCGGAAGCCGGTCAGCACCAAGATGGTGATCAGGATGCCCTCCCAGACGACCAGGCCCATGGCCTGGGGCCAGGTCATCTTCTGGGCGATGGTGTAGGCAACCAGGGCATTGAGGCCAAGGCCGGTGGCCAGCGCGATCGGGAACCGACCGTAGATCCCCATGATGATGGTCATGATTCCGGCGATCAGCGCCGTCGCGGCCGCCACCGCGGCCATCGATGCGACCACCGCGCCCTCGGCGGTGATCGGCATCCCGTTGATCAGGTTTCCTGCCTTGTCAGGCACGGTACCGATGATGATCGGGTTGAGGACGATGATGTAGGCCATGGTGAAGAAGGTCACCAGGCCACCTCGGACCTCCCGACCCATCGTCGAACCCCGCTTGGTGAGTTCGAACCAGGAATCGAGGGCGTTGTTGGTTGGTGCTTTGGACGTTGTTTGCGTGGATGAGCTGCCAGTCGACATGGCCGACATGGTAGGGCCGCACAGCCGTCGCCTAGAGTGATGTCCGTGCCGCAGACCCATCACCACCACAAACCGCTGATGGTGCAGGCGCCGGTGCGGGCTCTCGATCCGGACGGCACCGCGGTCATCTCTGGCGGGACCGCCGGTTTCGCCATCGGCAGTCTGGCTTGCTGGCTCGGCTGGGACGATCTGGTGGCGCGCGACGACGCCTGGTACCTGGGTGTCTCACTGACGGGACTGGGCCTCGGCATCGTCGGCGCATTGTTCTCCTGGACGCGGGCTCACCAGCGCCGGCAGCGGCTTATTCCCCTTGAGCCGGACGAGTCAGTCGAATAGCCACTCGTCGACGCTGATGGTGTCCCACACCGGCAGGCCCAGGTCGATACCGCTCGCCGGTTCTGGAACGTCGGAGTGGCCGCCGCAGCCATGGTCGCGGCTGACCAAACGCCCGTCGGACGGTGAGAACTCGTTCGCACACGCCCCGAACAACCGACCCAGGCTCCCGCCGAGGGCGATGAAATAGCCACAGGTTTCGCACAACGCCGGTGCCTGCTGCGTCATGGCGTTGTCAGGTCCGCCATCCCCGGCCAGCCAGCGCTCCGCGGCAAGGTCGCGACCTTCGGGAGACAGCACGCGCTCGCGTCCCAAGCCCAACTCGGCGATCACGGCACGCAACTGCGACCAGTCGGCGGGGTCCGCGTCCACCGCGCCTTCGCCACCGGTGAACCCGGGCTCCAGCCGGACGTCGTCCGACGGTGTCGGCAGCATCGCCCCTGGGGTGATGTCCCCGGCGCCGATTCGCTCGGACCACGGCACCCAGGGCTGGGCCAGCAGGGCACCCTCGGCCGGAACGAGGTTCACTTCCGAGATCGTCACGACCCGCGCCCGAGAGGCGCGAACCACGGTGACGGCCCAGCGCCAACCCGGGTAGCCGGGATGGTTGCAGGTGAAGTAATGGGTTGCGACACGGGTGTCGTTGGCGTCCACCCCGACGTGGTCCCCCACCTCGAAAACCCCGGCGCGGCGGACGGCGGCAGCTTTGGCCAGATCGACGGCGCCAGCGCAGGCGGCGTCGAGCTCAATCGTGGCGGCCAAAGTCACAGCTCCAGTTCGTCAGCGACAGCGCGCAGCACTGACGCCATGTTGCCGGAGACCTTTGGATCGGGGTGTCGGCCCCGGCGGTAACCGTTGCCGACGCCGTCCAGCATCTTGATCAGGTCCTCGATCAGGATGGCCATCTGTTCGGGTGACTTGCGAGTGGCTTTGGACAGGGAAACCGGGGTCTCCATGACCCGCACCGACAGGGCCTGCTCGCCCTTCTTCCCCTCCACGACCCCGAACTCGACCTTCTGGCCGCGCTTCAAGGTGGTGACTCCCGCGGGCAGTGCGGATGCCCGGACGAAGACGTCCTCCCCGCCCTCGTCCTTGGACAGGAAACCGAAGCCCTTCTCGGCATCGTAGTAGCGCACCTTGCCGACCGGCATGATCCTCAACTCCTGTCAGTCTGGCCGACCTTCACGACCGGTCGGCCTGACCAGACTAGTGGGTCACGCCAGCCGATGGCATCCGCGCGGCCTCGTCTACCATGGCGACATGGCGAGCTGGCGGGATGGCCCCGAATACGCGCCGCATGAGCGGCCGGAAGCCTTCGTCGACCCCAAGTCGGCGCCGTTGGCCCCTTCCGCCGTCGCCCAGCCTGTGGTCGCCGCTCCCGCCGAGGAGCCGGTCTTCGCCCCACCCCAGCAGC
Organism: Propionicimonas sp.; assembly: GCA_049688555.1. Taxonomy (GTDB): domain Bacteria; phylum Actinomycetota; class Actinomycetes; order Propionibacteriales; family Propionibacteriaceae; genus Propionicimonas. The sequence continues at coordinate 6,532 of JBAVKY010000056.1, read as the reverse complement.
CCACGCCTGACCTCGCTTCGTTGATACCGTCGGCGAAGGCCGGTCGGGATCCCAGGCAGGCGTTCGAGGTCGTCTCGACCCCTTTGACCAGCACCACGCCGCCGGCGCCGACAGCCTGGGGTTCGGCGCACACCACCCCGGCGGCAACCGCCGCCCCGGCCCCACCCGCGGCCACTCCGTGGACCCCCCAGCAGCCCATCCCGGCAGCGGCCACGCCCGTTCAAGCTTCGATCCCGATGCCCCCGCCGCTGCAGCCCCACGCCCAGGTCAACCCCGCGCCCTTCCCGGCACCGTCGTACCCGCCGTACTTTCCACCGCCCGCCCCTGGTCAGCGCTTCGGCCAGGCACCTCCTCAGGTGACCTTCAGTCAGGTCTGGCAGGCCGTCACGCCCGCCGTCTTCATCGCGTTGATCGGGGGCGCCTTGCTGAACTGGCTCTCCGTGATGATGCTGCTGATGGCGTACGGGTTGGCCAGTCGGGTCCGTTACCGACGGCAAGTGGTGCGCATCGTGTTCGGCAGTTCGGTCGGTATCGTCGCAGCGGTGGGAGTCGCCACCTTGTGGCTCGATGGCTTCTACCTCACCTCGGCGTGGGAGAACGCCTCGGGGACTGCGCAGGCCCTCTGCTGGCTGCTTCCCTTCATCATCGCCCTGGTGGTAGCGGTGGCCATGACTCGCGGTGAGCGTCCGGAGCCCTGAGGTGAGCGAGCCCAGACAGCCGTCCAGCGACTCGTCCCCGCCTGTGGGGGCACCGCTTCCACCCCCAACCGGGACTCCCCTCGTCGGGGGCCCGCCTCCTCCCCCAGCCTGGACCGCGCCCGGCGCCCCACCACCCCCGGCGGGGTGGATGCCGCCGCCCCTGCCGGGTTCACCCTTGGCCGCCTCGTTCCCGGCCGCCCAGAGCGCCCCTCCCCTCGTCCCGGCGTGGTCGCCTGACCCGTTGACCGGGCAGCCCCCGTTCCAGGCTCCCCCGTTTCAGGCTCCCCCGTCACCTCGGCGCGGCCGGGGATGGGTGGGATGGGTCATCGCCGGACTTGTCGTCGCCCTCGTGGCCGCGGGCGGCCTGCTGTGGTACTTCTCCGCGACCACCCCGGCCGCCAACCCGGGCGCGACGAGCGGCCCAGTCAGTCCGACCCCCTCGACGAGCGCTTCGGCGTCTGCCGGGCCCACCGTGCTCACCCGCGGCGGTCAGCTGGGCGTGGAACGCCCACTCAAGGCGAGCGACGGTGAAGCTGTGGTCACCGCCACGCGGGCCGTCTGGGGCGACGCCGGCACGATGCCGCCGCAGGCCGGCATGACCTATCTGGTGATCGACCTGACGATCAGCGGACGTCAGGGAACCGTGCCGGTCGGCGCGGTCTTCACCGCCGCGGTGACGGCCGACAAGCACCGCTTCGGCATCGCCTACGGCCCTGTGACCACCTCGCTGCTCCCGAGCAAGGACGTCACGCCGGACGACGTGCTGCAGGGACAACTCGGCTTCCAGCTGCCGAAAGGCCCGGTGACGATCGAGTTCCTGGACGCCGACGGCACTGCCATGGGCACCATCGAGATCCCGTCACCATGACGTCGGAGTTCCGGACGAGACGGTTCGTCCCCGTCACGCCGCAGGAGCGCCCCCGGCGCAGCCGGCGGGCCGCCCGCGTCCTGATCACCGATGGAGAGTCCATCCTTCTCTTCGCCGACACGGATCCGGGGATCCCTGGCAGTCGCTGGTGGGTGACACCAGGGGGTGGCATCGATCAGGGCGAGACGGCCGCACAGGCGGCCGTCCGCGAGGTCGCCGAGGAGACCGGGTTGCGAATCAGGGAGACCGACATGGTGGGCCCGATCGCCCGACGCGACGTGACACACGGCTATTCCGACCAGATCCTGCACCAGTCCGAATGGTTCTTCCTGCTGCGGACCCCGGTCTTCGACGTGGACGTCGCCGGCCACACCCCTGCAGAGCAGCTCACCCTGAGCGGGCACGCCTGGTGGCGAATAGCCGATCTGCCGAGGGCCGCGCTGCCGGTGTGGCCCGCGGACCTCGTCGGGTTGCTGGAGCTCGCCGGCACCCCCTCGGTGTGGCCGCGGGATCTGGGTGAACAGGAGGAATCCACGCTTCCGGTAGGGTCGTCGGGTGCCAAATCCCCTTGACGGCCGTTCCAACACGCCGGTGAGCTCCGGTTACCTGGAGAGATTTCTGTGGCTGGCGCTCGGCACGGCGATCGTCATCCTGGCGATCAAGATCGCGGCGGCAGCACTGACGAATTCGATCGGCTTGTGGTCGGATGCCCTCGAATCCACGGTGAACGTCGTGGCGGCGTTCGTTGCTCTCTGGGCCCTGCGGCTGTCTTCCAAACCAGCCGACCATAACCATGACTTCGGTCATGGCAAGGCCGAATATGTCTCTGCCGGGGTTGAGGGATCGATGATCTTCGTCGCCGCCGGAGCCATCATCATCGGGGCCGTGATGCGGTTCATCCGTCCCGCCGAGCTGGAGCAGCTCGGGCTCGGCCTGCTGATGTCGACCCTCGCGACGTCCCTCAACCTCGCCGTCGGCCTCGTCCTGATCAGGGCCGGACGAGCCCACCGTTCGATCACGCTGGAGGCGGACGGCAGGCACCTGCTCACCGACGTCTGGACCTCCGTGGGGGTGTTGGTGGGGCTGGTCCTGGTGATCATCACCGGATGGCGGGTGTTGGATCCGATCATCGGCCTGGTGGTGGGCGTGAACATTCTGTTCACCGGCTACGGCCTGGTGCGCAGGTCCATCGTGGGCCTGCTGGACGGCACGCTGCCAGCCGAAGATGTCGACCAGGTCAAGGTCGTCTTGCGACGGATCGCGGGCGACCGTGCGGTGACGATCGCGCAAGTGCGCACCCGTGAATCGGGGCGCCAGCGTTTCGTGTACGCCACCGTGACGGTACCTGGCGAGTGGACGGTGAAGCGCAGCCACGATCTGGCCGACGCCGTTGAAGACGCGGTCGACCAGGCACTGCCGGGCACCACGACGTTCGTCCACGTCGAACCCTCAGAACTGTGGATCGACGGAGTCCGCAGGACGGATTCCCGGTAGTCGCCACGCTTGCCGCCGCCCGCATCGTCGCGGGTGAGCAGATCCCACGAATTGCGACGGTTCGGCGCTGCGTGTCGAGCACCGCCGAACGGCGCCGGCTCGCCATCATGGAGCCATGAGCGGCCTGCTCGAGGTGATAGCCCTCCACCCGGCTGACGCTGCGCGCGCCGAGGCGGGGGGCGCCGACCGGGTTGAGCTGTGCGGTTCACTCGTCGAAGGCGGCATGTCACCCACCCCGGCGCTCGTTGCCCAGGTCCGCGCCGCCTCGTCGATCCAATTACGCGTGATGGTGCGCTTGCGAGCAGGCTTCGGGACCGACGGTGGCGAGGCTACCCGGTTGCGGGGCCTGATGGCCGGGTACGCCGACGCAGGTGCGGACGGCATGGTGCTCGGCTTCCTCAACGGGCACGGAGAGGTCGACCTTGAGGTGATGACCGAACTGCTCGGCGACGGCGGCTGGCCCTGGACCTACCATCGGGCGATCGATTCCTGCCTCGAACTGGACCGGGGCTGGCAGGCCCTGGCGACGCTGCCCCGGCTTGACCAGGTCCTCACCGCAGGATCGGCGCGGGGAGTCGAACACGGCCTGGACGAACTCGTCAACCGTGCCACGGCCAATCCTTGGGCCGCCAGCGTGATCATGGCCGGTGGCGGCCTCCGAGCTGACCATGTGCCGTGGCTCGCGCGTGCCGGGGTGACTGCCTTTCAGATCGGCAAGCCCGCCCGTCCGCAGGGCTCCTACAAGGCCTACGTCGATGAGGGCCTGGTGCGCTCCTGGCGGACCCTCATCGATGCCGAGATCAAGCACCGTCCGTCGTTGCGATGACACCCACGGACGGTGCCTCAGCGCTGGCTCAGGTGATCGACGCGTCGTAGATCGACTGGATCGAGGCATCCAGCAGGGCGTCGAACTCCTCGGGGGTCTGGTCGGCGTGCAGCCCCTCGGTGAGTGCTCTGGAGAAGCTCGCGATCAGCCCGGGGTTGCGGGCCAGCCGTTCATTCGCCTCAGCCCGGCTGTAACCGCCCGACAGGGCCACCACGCGGAGCACCGATGGATGCTCGATGAACGGGGTGTAGAAGCCGTCGATGTCCGGGATGGTGAGCTTGAACATGATCTGGGTGTCGAACTGGTCGGTCGCCAAATGGAGTCCGATCTCGTCGGCCAGGATGCGTTCACAGGCCGCCTTATCGGGCGCCTTGATGTCGATCTCGGGTTCGAGGATGGGGACGAGCCCTGCCGCGGAGATCAGCTGCCCGACCTCGAACTGCTGAGCCACGATGGCGGCGATCCCGACCGGATCCGCGGCCTTGATGACCGAGCGCATCTTCGTCCCGAAGACGTGCGCGGCGTTCGCGCGGGCCAGCAGCCCGTCCAACTCGGGGATCGGCTTCATCAGCTGCACCCCATCGCCCTGATCAAGCAGGCCCTTGTCGACCTTGAGGAAGGGCACGACGTGCTTGCTCTCCCACAGGAAGTCGGCTGCCGGCTGGCCGCCGAACGTTCGGTCCATCGTCTTCTCAAAAAGGATGGCTCCCAGAATGCGCCGACCCGTGAACGACGGGCTGGTGACGATTCGCTCGCGCATCTGGTGAACGAGGTCGAACATCTCCGCTTCGCTGCTGTAGGCGTCATCCTTGATGCCGTAGAGCCGCAACGCCTTCGGCGTGCTGCCACCGCTTTGATCCAGCGCCGCGATGAATCCCTTGCCATTGCACATGTGCTCGGTCTGCTGCCCGTTCATGACGCCCTCCTTGCGTCGACGGCGACACCCACGACGAGCACGCCGTACTTCCACAGTACGCCGCTTCGGTTCCCGACGAGGCCTCCTGGCCGGAGTCCTCCCGCCGGCCTCGCCGACACCGTCGGGGACGACACGAGGGCGGCCCCTGATGGGACCGCCCTCGCGCAGATCGATTGGCCGGCTGGCGCCGCCCGACGTGGGTCAGAAGTCCATGCCACCCATGCCACCGTCGCCACCCGGCATCGGCGCAGCCTTTTCGGGCTTGTCGGCGATGACCGCTTCGGTGGTGAGGAACAGGGCGGCGATGGAGGCCGCGTTCTGCAGCGCGGAACGAGTCACCTTGGCGGGATCGATGATCCCGGCCTTGACCATGTTCACGTACTCGCCGGTTGACGCGTCCAGCCCTTCGCCCGGGGGGAGGTGCGAGACCTTCTCCGCGACGACGCCGCCTTCGAGGCCGGCGTTGATGGCGATCTGCTTCAGCGGGGCCGAGCAGGCGGTGAACACGATCTGGGCACCCGTCGACTGGTCGCCGGTCAGTCCCTCGACCGAGGCCTTGGCAGCGGCTTGCAGCAGGGCCACACCACCACCGGGGACGATGCCTTCTTCGACGGCGGCCTTGGCGTTGCGGACCGCGTCCTCGATGCGGTGCTTGCGCTCCTTCAGCTCCACCTCGGTGGCAGCGCCGACCTTGATGACCGCGACACCGCCGGCCAGCTTGGCCAGACGCTCCTGCAGCTTCTCGCGGTCGTAGTCGGAGTCGGAGTTCTCGATCTCGCGACGGATCTGGGCGACCCGTCCATGGATCTGCTCCGAATCGCCGGCGCCCTCGATGATGGTCGTCTCATCCTTGGTCACCAGGACGGAACGGGCCCGACCCAGCAGCTCAAGGGTGACGGCGTCCAGCTTGAGGCCAACCTCCTCGGAGATCACCTGGCCTCCGGTGAGAATGGCGATGTCGGTCAGCATGGCCTTGCGACGGTCGCCAAAGCCGGGAGCCTTGACTGCGACGGACTTGAAGGTGCCGCGGATCTTGTTGACGATGAGACCGGCCAGCGCCTCGCCGTCGGTGTCCTCAGCGATGACCAGCAGCGACTTGCCCGACTGCATGACCTTCTCGAGAACCGGAAGGAGGTCCTTCAGGGACGAGACCTTGGAGTTGGCGATGAGGATGTAGGGGTCCTCGAGGACGGCCTCCATGCGCTCGGCGTCGGTCACGAAGTACGGCGAGATGAAGCCCTTATCGAAGCGCATGCCCTCGGTGAGCTCGAGGTCGAGCCCGAAGGTGTTCGACTCCTCGACGGTGATGACACCCTCCTTGCCGACCTTGTCCATCGCCTGGGCGATGATCTCGCCAACGGTGGTGTCAGCGGCGGAGATGGACGCGGTGGCAGCGATCTGCTCCTTGGTCTCCACGTCGATGGCCATCAGGGCCAACTGCTCGACGATGGCGGCGACGGCCTTCTCGATACCCTTTTTGAGGTCCATGGGGTTGGCACCGGCGGTCACGTTGCGAAGCCCCTCGCGAACCATCGCCTGAGCGATGACGGTCGCGGTCGTGGTGCCGTCACCGGCCACGTCGTCGGTCTTCTTGGCAACCTCCTTGACCAGCTCGGCGCCGATCTTCTCGAAGGGGTCCTCGAGCTCGATCTCTTTGGCGATGGACACGCCGTCATTGGTGATGGTGGGCGCGCCCCACTTCTTCTCGAGCACGACGTTGCGGCCCTTGG
>JBAVKY010000055.1:0-1891 GCA_049688555.1 Propionicimonas sp. | reverse complement strand
CCGGCCTTCACCAGCGCGGAGGCGCCGCCGCAGAGCACGGCCTGCTCGCCGAAGAGGTCGGTCTCCGTCTCTTCGGCGAACGTTGTCTCGAGGCCGCCGGCACGGAGCCCACCGATCCCGGCGGCGTAGGACAGGGCCAGCGGCCACGCGTTGCCGCTGGCGTCCTGATGGACGGCCACGATGACCGGCACACCACGCCCGTCGACGTACTCACGACGCACGAGGTGGCCGGGGCCCTTCGGCGCCACCATGATCACGTCGACGCCGTCCGGCGCCGTGATGTAGCCGTAGCGGATGTTGAAGCCGTGACCGAAGACGAGCGTGGCGCCGTCGGCGAGGTTCGGCGCGATGTCGTTCGCGTAGAGGAAGCGCTGCACCTGGTCCGGGGCGAGGATGACGACGACGTCCGCCTCCTTCACCGCAGTGGCGACGTCGGCGACGGCGAGCCCCGCCTCCTCGGCCTTGGCGCGCGAGGGGCTCCCCTCACGCAGGCCGACCCGGACGTCGACTCCGGAGTCGCGCAGGTTCTGCGCGTGGGCGTGCCCCTGGCTCCCGTAGCCGATGACGGCGACCTTGCGGCCCTGGATGATGGACAGGTCGGCGTCGTCGTCGTAGAACAGCTCAGCCACGTTTTTCTCCTCGGGTTCTGTGTGTCGATGTGACGTCGGTGGACGGTCAGGCGGTCCGGGCGACGCGCTCGAGAGCGCGGTCGGTCATCGAGCGACCGCCACGGCCGATCGCGACCATTCCGGACTGCACGATCTCACGCACACCGTAGGGCTCCAGGACGGCGAGGAGGGCCGCAATCTTGTCCGGCCCGCCGGTCGCCTCGATCGTCACCGCGTCCGGGGCGACGTCCACGATGTGCGCGCGGAACAGCTCGACCACCTGGAGCACGGCCGTCCGCGTCGCGTCGTCGGCGCGGACCTTGACCAGGAGCAGCTCGCGCTGGACCGAGGACACGGCCTCCAGCTCGACGATCTTGAGCACGTTGACCAGCTTGTTCAGCTGCTTGGTCACCTGCTCGAGGGGGAACTCCTCGACGTCGACCACGACGGTGATGCGCGAGATCGCCTCGTGCTCCGTGGGGCCCACGGCCAGGGAGTGGATGTTGAAGGCCCGCCGGGCGAACAGTGCCGCGACCCGCGTGAGGACGCCGGGCTTGTTCTCCACCAGGACCGAGAGGGTGTGCCTGCTCATCGTTGGTCTCCTCGCCCGCTCACTCGTCGCGGTCCCACGCGGGGGTGATCCCGCGTGCGTACTGGATGTCGTCGTTCGAGACGCCGGCCGGCACCATCGGCCAGACCATCGCGTCCCGGCTCACGGTGAAGTCCACGACCACAGGGGCGTCGTCGATCTCCATCGCCCGCTCGATGGTCGCGTCGACGTCGGCGGCCTCCTCGCACCGCAGGCCCACGCACCCGTAGGCGTCGGCCAGCTTCACGAAGTCCGGGACGCTGTGCGAGTGCAGGTCGGTGTTGGAGTAGCGCTCGTTGTAGAACAGCGACTGCCACTGGCGCACCATCCCCAGCGCCCCGTTGTTGATCAGCGCGACTTTGATCGGGATGTTGTTTATCGTGCAGGTGGCCAGCTCCTGATTGGTCATCTGGAAGCAGCCGTCGCCGTCGATCGCCCACACGGTCTTCTCCGGGGCCCCGACCTTGGCGCCCATCGCGGCGGGCACCGCGAAGCCCATGGTGCCCAGCCCGCCGGAGTTGATCCAGGTGCCCGGCTTCTCGTACTGCACGAACTGCGCGGCCCACATCTGGTGCTGGCCGACACCGGCGACGTAGAGCGCGTCCGGCCCGACGATCTGGCCCAGTCGCTCGATGACGTACTGCGGGGCGAGTGTCCCGTCGCTGGGCGTCTCGTAGCCCAGCGGGTACTTCTC
>JBAVKY010000054.1:0-4920 GCA_049688555.1 Propionicimonas sp. | reverse complement strand
GAGAAGAAGTGGGCCACGCGCAAATTCGAGGCGAAGCTGGTCAACCCGTCCAACCGGCGGAAGTTGACCGTGATCATCGTCGGCACCGGCCTGGCCGGTGGCGCAGCAGCGGCCTCGCTGGGCGAAGCCGGCTACAACGTCCTGAACTTCTGTTACCAGGACAGCCCGCGACGGGCGCACTCCATCGCGGCGCAGGGTGGCATCAATGCGGCCAAGAACTACCGCAACGACAACGACTCCACCTACCGGCTCTTCTACGACACGGTCAAGGGTGGCGACTACCGCGCCCGGGAGACCAACGTCTACCGGCTCGCAGAGGTCAGCGCGAACATCATCGACCAGTGCGTCGCTCAGGGCGTCCCCTTCGCCCGTGAGTACGGCGGCCTGCTCGACAACCGCTCCTTCGGCGGCGTGCAGGTGCAGCGCACCTTCTACGCGCGCGGCCAAACCGGCCAGCAGTTGCTGATCGGTGCGTACCAGGCGCTGGAGCGCCAGGTCGCAGCGGGCACTGTCGCGATGTACACCCGTCACGAGATGCTCGAGGTCGTCGTCGCTGACGGTCGGGCGCGCGGCATCGTCACCCGTGACATGGTGACCGGCAAGGTCGAGACCTACTTCGCCGACGCGGTGGTACTCGCGACCGGTGGCTACGGCAATGTCTTCTTCCTCTCCACCAACGCGATGGGCTGCAACGTCACCGCTGGCTGGCGGGCGCACCGCAAGGGTGCCTACTTCGGCAACCCCTGCTACACCCAAATCCACCCGACCTGCATCCCGGTGCACGGTGAGACCCAGTCGAAGCTGACCCTGATGAGCGAGTCGTTGCGTAACGACGGGCGCATCTGGGTGCCGAAGCGGGCAGAGGACTGCGAGAAGGATCCACGTCAGATCGCCGAGGCCGACCGCGACTACTACTTGGAGCGGATCTACCCGGCGTTCGGCAACCTGGTGCCGCGTGACATCGCGTCCCGCCAGGCCAAGAACATGTGTGACGAGGGTCGAGGCGTGGGCCCCAAGGTCGGCGACGCCCGTCGTGGTGTCTATCTGGACTTCTCCGACGCGATCGGCCGGCTCGGCAAGGACGGCGTGGCTGCGCGCTACGGCAACCTGTTCGACATGTATGCCCAGATCACGGGCGAGGATCCGTACGAGACCCCGATGCGCATCTACCCGGCCGTGCACTACACGATGGGTGGCGTGTGGGTCGACTACGACCTGTCGTCCAGCATCCCCGGCCTGTACGTGACCGGAGAGGCGAACTTCTCCGACCACGGCGCGAACCGGCTCGGCGCTTCCGCGCTGATGCAGGGCTTGGCGGACGGCTACTTCGTCCTCCCCAACACCATCAACGACTACCTGGCCGGAGCGCCGTTCGCGAAAGTCGACGCCAGCCACCCGGCAGCCGTCGAGGCAGTGGCGTCGGTGAAGGATCAGATCAACCGCCTGTTGTCGGTGGATGGCACCCGGACCGTCGACTCGTTCCACAAGGAACTCGGCCACATCATGTGGGAGTACTGCGGCATGGAGCGCACCGAGGCCGGCCTCATGAAGGCCATCGGCCTCATTCAGAAGCTCCGTGAGGAGTTCTGGGCTGACGTCAAGGTCAGTGGCGTGAACGAGGACTTCAACCAGACTCTGGAGCGGGCCGGTCGGGTCGTCGACTTCATGGAGCTGGGCGAACTCATGTGCGTCGATGCGCTTCACCGGCGCGAGTCCTGTGGTGGTCACTTCCGGGCCGAGAGCCAGACCGAGGACGGCGAGGCGCTGCGTCACGATGACGAGTTCCTTTACGTGGCGGCGTGGGAGTACAACGGCACCGCGCAGCCGCCGATCCTGCACAAGGAGCCCTTGGTGTATGAATCCATCGAGCTGAAGCAACGGAGTTACAAGTGAACATCACCCTGCGCGTATGGCGCCAAGCGAACGCCCAGGCCACGGGCAAGATGGTGACCTACCAGGTCAAGGACGTATCTCCTGATATGTCGTTCCTGGAGATGCTCGACCTTCTCAATGAGGACCTCACCCTCAAGAACGAAGAGCCGGTAGCCTTCGACCACGACTGTCGTGAAGGCATCTGCGGCATGTGTGGCGTCGTGATCAACGGGACGGCCCATGGGCGTGGCGACTCGCCAGTGGCAACCACCACCTGCCAGCTGCACATGCGGTCGTTCTCGGACGGGGCCACGATCGACGTGGAGCCGTGGCGGGCCGGACCCTTCCCCGTCATCAAGGACCTCGCCGTGGACCGGTCGGCCTTCGACCGGATCATCCAGGCCGGCGGGTTCATCTCCGCCAACACCGGTGCAGCGCCGGAGGCCCACGCGGCGCCGGTCGGCAAGCTGAAGGCCGATCGCGCCTTCGACGCCGCCACCTGCATCGGTTGTGGCGCTTGTGTGGCGGCTTGCCCGAACTCCTCGGCCATGCTGTTCACGGCCGCGAAGATCACCCACTTGGCGATGCTGCCGCAAGGCCAGCCGGAGCGGTACAGCCGGATCAAGACGATGATCGCCACCCACGACTCCGAAGGTTTCGGCGGGTGCACGAACATCGGTGAGTGCTCGGCGGTCTGCCCGAAGGAGATTCCGCTGGACACGATCAGCCAGCTCAACCGCGACCTGATCGCTTCGCTGTTCAAGAAGGACGGCAAGTAGGCCCCTCACGCACAGCGACCCCCGGAATATTCCGGGGGTCGCTGTGCGTCCACGCTTCCGCTGTGTCGACTCCCGCGCAGAGTCGGACGGGAGGCGAGCGGGGGTCGAGCGGATCGGGCGCAATGACGATTCGCCGCCTGCCTGCCGGTATGGCAAACTTGGTCAGCGTTGTGTCGCGTGCGCTCCTGCCACAGGGGGAAGGCGCTCGCGAGCGACAATCCGATCATTCATTCTGCAGTGACCTGTGGCACGGGCGAGGAAGAAGACCATGAACAAACTGGTAGCCGAGATTGCGCAAGCCTCCCTTCGCGACGACATCCCCGCATTCCGTCCCGGGGACAACGTCAAGGTTCATGTGCGAGTCATCGAGGGAAACCGCTCCCGGATCCAGGTGTTCGCCGGCGCCGTGATCGCCCGCACCGGGGCCGGCATTGCCGAAGCCTTCACCGTCCGCAAGGTCTCCTTCGGCACCGGTGTCGAGCGGACGTTCCCGATCAACTCCCCGATCATCGAGAAGATCGAGGTCGAGCGTCGCGGTGACGTGCGCCGGGCCAAGCTGTACTACCTGCGTGGTCTGCGCGGCAAGGCCGCCAAGATCAAGGAGAAGCGCGACCGCTGAAGGCGGCGCCCCTCGTGGAGTCGGTGCCACGAACTATCATCGAGCGGGTTCTGATGAGAGGGATGCGGTGAGCCGTTCAGAAGGCAAACGGGCCTCTACGGCACCCCGGGGTTCCTCCACGGTGGTATGGCTGCGAGAGATCTCCATCGTCGTTGTCGGCGCGTTGATCGCGTCCACCCTGTTGCGGTTGTTCTTCCTCCAGATGTTCGTGATCCCTTCTGGGTCGATGCAGAACACCCTGCAAAGACACGACCGTGTGGCCGTCCAGAAGCTGGCGGAGTTCCAGCGAGGCGACGTTGTCGTATTCCGGGACACCCAGGGATGGCTGGGGGCTGTCAAGCCCGAGGACGATCCCCTGCGGCGGGTCTTGATCTTCGTCGGACTGGCTCCCGACGAGAGCTCAAATCACCTCATCAAACGGGTGATCGGAGTGGCAGGCGACCACGTGACGTGCTGCGACGCTCTGGGCCGGATGATGGTCAACGGAGTCGCGCTCGACGAGGGCAGCTACCTCTATACCGATCCGGCCACCGGGCAGCAGGTGGACCCCTCGACGGTCGCCTTCGACGTGGTTGTTCCCGCAGGCCGCATCTTCGTCATGGGCGACCATCGCAACAACTCACAGGATTCACGCTGCCATCTGGCGGACGACGTGCCTGGCGGTTCTGCCGGAGCTGCCGCCTTCGTCCCCGCCGAGAACGTGGTGGGGACGGCCGTGGCTGTGGTTTTCCCGTTCTCGAGACTGCGCGGTTTCGAACGACCGGCCGCCTTTGACGCGGTTCCGCCGGGTGCCTCGCCCCCGACCGAACCCGTCATTTCGGGGCCGACGGTTCTCTGCTGAGGAGCCGAGGCGTGGCGAGTGTGGTGAGGCGGGATGCCGGGATCTACGGCTACGAGAGGTCGCTGAGGCGTGCAGGGTTCGGCCTGGTGGCCGGTACCGATGAGGCCGGACGGGGTTGCTGCGCCGGCCCACTCGTGGCGGCAGCGGTCGTCCTGAAGCCCACGGATGCCGGACGGATCGACGGTCTCGACGATTCCAAGCGGCTGACCCCGCTGCAGCGGGGTCGCATCTATGACGTGATCGTGCAGAGAGCTCTGGCCTGGTCGGTAGTCAGCCTCGAACCCTCCGACTGCGATCTGCTGGGGATGCACGTGGCCAATCTGACGGCGCTGCGCCGGGCGGTGATGCGCCTCACACCGGCGCCGGACTTCGTACTGAGCGACGGCTTCGCTGTCGACGGGCTGGCCATGCCCAACTTGGGGGTGTGGAAGGGCGACCAGGTCGCCGCCTGTGTGGCAGCGGCTTCCGTGCTGGCGAAGGTGACCAGGGACCGCCTGATGATCGAATGGCACGAGACCTACCCGGATTACGGGTTCGACATCCACAAGGGCTACTGCACAGCTGACCACCAGGAACGACTTGACCGCCACGGTCCGTGTGCCATCCATCGCTGGTGTTTCGAAAATGTCCGGCGGACGGCTCGGGAGGGAAGGTCGCGCTTGGCCACAGATCGGATTGTGTCTTGAGACCGCCGCTGGGGAGTGACGCGTCGGGGTCGTCTGTTCCGAGGGCCGCCGGCGCGACCATCGTCTGTTCCGAGGGCCGCTGGCGCGACCATCGTCTGTTCCGAGGGCCGCTGGCGCGACCAT
>JBAVKY010000053.1:0-2650 GCA_049688555.1 Propionicimonas sp. | reverse complement strand
ATGGGCCTGCTCGGCCACGCCAGCCTGGCCACCACCCAGCGCTACCTGACCACCCGCCCCGACCACCTCCGCGGCGCCGTCGCCGCCAACCCCGTACTCGCCCACGTCTACACGAACTGACGCGGCCGAGCTGGCGCCCCTCCTCTTAAACGGTTCCACGCCGCCGCCGATCGATTTGCTGGGTCCCGGGTAACCACCAAGGGCGGAACAAGATCGTGTCGGCAGATCCGACGGCCACAGCCATTCAACTCGGCCGCCTGCGGTCAGAATGGCGTGTCCCCCTACAATGGCGGGGACGCTTCGCCGCATCTTGCTGCTGCTCTTGCCTGCTGCTGTCGCCCCGTGGCTGACGTGTAACCAACGGGGGGCCGAGCTGACACCGCCGTCAGCATCTCCGACAGCCTTGGCACCCCAGAGCCCCGGCAAAGTCGGGTGTCATGAGGTGAGCAGCGCGAGCGGGCGTCGTTGGTTGGCGCCGTGATGTCGTAGTGCTTGGGCGATGTTGGTCCAGCCTGCGAGTCGGAGCAGGCTGATGGCGAGGTTGCGCAGGGTGGCCATGACCTGTGGCGAGGCTCCGGTTCGGACCTGGGAGCGGTCCTCGTCGAAGGAGACGTCGCGCACCCAGTGCAGCCGGTTCTCGATGCCCCAGTGCTCCTGCACCCACGCCGCGAGGGTGGCCGGGGGCGCGTCGCGCACGGTGGCTGAGGTGATCACGTAGACGACCTCGACGGTCCTCTTCCCTGCCCTGGTGACGGTCCGGCGCACCTGGGCGACCTGGGCGGCGCCGTGGAACTCGATCCACGCGGGTGCGGTGACGACCTTGATGGTGCGGGTGACCTTCCGGCCGTGCCCCCGGGTGGTGGTGCTGTGGGCGGGGACGTCGCGCCAGGGCAGGGCCTTGCAGGCGGCGTGCAGCTTGGGCTGGTTGCCCTTGACGGTGAACACGTAGTCCCCGCCAGCGTCGACGACCAGTTGGGCGGTGTCGGTCTGGGTGTGCATCGCGTCCACGGTCACGACCACACCGGCCAGGTCGAAGGTGGCCAGCAGGGTGCGCACGGCGGGGATCTCGTTGCTCTTGGCGGCCACGGCGAGCTGGCCGAGCACGGCACCGAAGCGGTGGTCGAATGCGGCGACCAGGTGCGGCGCCGACTGGTCTCCGCTGCGGGCCCCGCGCACGGTCTTGCCGTCAACGGCGATCACCCGACGCTGGCCGACGACCCGCGTCCGGGTCCACAGCCACGCGCCGAGCACCGAGTCCAGCTTGGCGGCGTCCAGACGCGCGAAGGTGCGGCGGATCGCGGACTCCGAGGGCACCCGATCCTCGTCGAAGCCCAGCCCGGCGAGGAGCTCGGGGTCCGCGTCGTCAGCCCACTGCCCGATCGCGGCGAACGACTGCGCGCCAGCGACGACCGCCACGATCCCTACCGCGAGGATCGCCGGCAAGCGGTGGCGGATCCCGCGTGGCCGCCGCGGATCGGGCACCCCGCCCAACAGCTCGAGGAGTGACTGCGCCGACGACGGGCGCACCGGTTGCATCGACAAGGGGGACGTGCGCGAGGATGACATCGGCGGGTGCGGTCCTGGGACTCGATGGAGGAGTAGACAACCGCCATCCAAGTCCCGCGGGCCGCACCCGCCACCGACCTCACGCGGCGTGTCGCCCCACAAAAACGCAGGTCAGCGCACTACCGGACGACTTTGCCGGGCCCCTGCTTGGCACCCCATCATCCCATATCAGAAGGGCATTTCCCGCTTCTATCCCGACGTGCCCTCACCCATCAAGACCACGGATTCAGGTTAACCCTCGACGCACTGCTGCGACAGAATCCGGTACTCCGCAGCTTTAGCTGTCTTCTCCATCGCGACCGGGTCTGTGGGCTCCAGGACAGTACGGTGAAATTTCACTTTGCCGCCCTTCGTATCGTAGGTGATCCAAGTGACCTCCCCATTGGGGGAAACGGTGTAGCCGGTGCCCTGGTTGTTCAGGAACTCCACGGTCCCGTCTCGGTACACGGTGGGTGCGGTGACGGCCGTGTCGCCCTCACCCCGCACAGACGCGCGGTCGCCGCTCCATGTGCACGATGGCGATGGCGATGGCGACGCCTCTTCTTTGGCGCCGCTAGTAGTGCAGCCGGCTACCAGTAACGCACAGGAGAGGCCTGCGATCACCAGCGACGGCCCGCGCCGGGGTGTGCTTTCCATGCATCCTCCCGGGGCTCTAGACGCATATCCCTACGCCGAGAGTAGCGCGGGGCTGGAACCAATTCCTGTTTCATGTGCTCACGAAGACGCGCAGGGAGAGTGACTTCGTCTCTCAGCGTCCTGCGGGAGTCGCGATCGAGGGCAAGTACACCGACTCGCGGCGTTGGAAGCTCGTGGGTTGCCGATCTGATTGCGTATTGCCAGGCCGCTCCCGCGTTCTGCACGCAGTACGGGCTGCGTGCGTTCTGCGGCAGGACCCCGCGCTGCGCGGGTCGGCCGCGGTGTTGCCCGCCACTCTGGATGATCACGTCGGCGTCATGATCGGTGATGACGATTCTGGGGGTTGTGGCGGTCGGGGTTGGTGTTGTTCGTGGTCGTGGTGACGCTGGGGTGGAGCGGCCCGAAACCTGCGGAGCGTGGCGGCGGCCGCCGAGGCCAGTGTCTCGAC
>JBAVKY010000052.1:0-6268 GCA_049688555.1 Propionicimonas sp. | reverse complement strand
CTCTCTTAACGTGGACGGTGATCAGGTCTTTCGCTTATCCGAATGCCTGTGGCAATTCGAACAACGATTGCACCGGGCTAGCGGCCAACGTTCCCTAACCGGGCAGGGCCCGCTCCTTCGGGGAGGGCTTCCCCGGCCCTTCGCGTGAACGGCCGCCTCGGGAGGCACATCGATCCCCGGGTAACCTTGGGCCCAAGCCTGCGTGCGATCTGGATCAGCAGGCGTGAGATCATGAAGCGCCCTACTAGGGCATGGCGGGCGCGCTAGCGAGGGACGGGGAACAACGTGACATTGCAGGACGTGTGGCGGCTCATTCGGCACAACGCGTGGGCGCTGCTG
The DNA here is from genome assembly GCA_049688555.1 of Propionicimonas sp. Lineage (GTDB taxonomy): Bacteria > Actinomycetota > Actinomycetes > Propionibacteriales > Propionibacteriaceae > Propionicimonas. The sequence goes on along the minus strand of JBAVKY010000052.1, from coordinate 5,929 downwards.
GCGGCGGCCGTCGTGGGTGGGCTGCTGGCCGCCGCCTACTCCGCGACGCTGCCGCGGCTCTACTCGGCGACCTCGACGGGTTACGTGGTGGCCTCGGGCGACACGACGATCGGGGACGCGGCGACCGGCACGAACCCGGCCGTTCAGAAGGCGAACTCGTACGTGCCGATCGTGCAGAGCCGCGCTGTCGTCGAGCGGATCGCCAAGGAACTGAAGCTGACGGACAGCAGCAGTTCTATCGGCGCGAGCCTGTCGGCCGGCGTGGTCCCGAACTCGCTGCTGTTGAAGATCACCGCGATATCTACTTCCCCAGAGCGCGCCAGCGCGGTGGCCGATGCCGCCGTCCGTGCCACGTCCGCGGAGGCCCAGCGGTTGGACACCTTGACCTTGGACGGCACCTCCTCGGGAAAGTCCGGTATCGGGCTGGTGCTGATCGAGTCCGCCGTAACGCCGTCGACCCCGGTCTCGCCCGACTGGCGGGGGAACATTCTCCTGGGTATCGGTCTCGGCCTGGTGGTCGGGTTCACGATCGCCTTCGTGCGCCGTTCCGTGGACAATCGCGTGCGTCACGCCGACGAGGTCGAGACCATGACCGAGGCCGGGGTGCTGGGCATCATCCCGAAGACCCCGGCGCTGTCCGGCCGGTCAGACGCCGCCGAGCTTGGCACCGCCTCGGAGTCGTTGCGGCAGCTGCGTACGAACCTTCGCTTCGTGAATGTGGATCAACCACCTCGGAGCATCGTCGTCACCTCCGCCAACCCCAGCGAGGGAAAGTCCACCGTGTCGACGACCCTGGCAAGGCTGCTGGCCAAGTCCGGACAGCCCACGATCCTGATCGATGCCGACCTGCGACTTCCCGCCCAGGCGAAACGGTTCGGGCTCGACGGTTCGGTGGGCCTCACCCATGTGCTGACGGGAGACCTGCCGGTGGCGGAGGCGCTACTGCAAACGGAAACGCCGCTGCTGCAGTTGCTTCCCGCAGGCCGGATCCCGCCGAACCCCAGCGAACTGGTGGGGTCGCAGCGGATGCAGAGCCTGATCGCCGAGCTGTCCCGGGAATACACCGTGATCATCGATGCCCCGCCGCTGCTCCCGGTCACCGACGCCGGGCTACTGACGGCTGCCAGCGACGGCGCGATCCTGGTGCTCCAGGTCGGCAAGACCCATAAGGAGCAACTGGCGTTGTGTGTGCGCATGATCACGCGCGTGGGGGGCCGCTTGCTGGGGTCGGTGATGAACATGGCGCCGGCACGGGGTCTCGGCTCGGTCATGTACGGGTACGGCTACGGCAACTACAAGGCGGCCTACTACGACTATGCCGAGGACGGCACGAAGCGGAAGCGGCGCTCCAGCGAGAGCTCGACGCGCGCGTCCAAGACCTCCACACGCGGGTCTAAGTCCGCACCCGTGTCGAAGACCGCCAAGCGGGCGGCCTAGGCCGGAGCGGGTCCCGGTCAGGGCCAGCGCGCGGGGCCCGGGACGCCCCACGGTTCGGCCGCATACGGGGCGTACGACGCGATGGCGTTCTCTTCGCGGAGCACTTGGTTGAGCGCGACGCCAAGAACCAGGGCCCACACGTTGGTGAGAAGGACCTCGCCCAACTTCCAGGCGCAGATCAGCACGACCAGGGTGGCACCCTGGGCAACCCTGGACTGCATGCTGCGTCCAGTGGTGGTGAAGGGCCGCAGGCCGAACCACACGGTGATGGCCACGATCCCGATCAGCCAGAGCCAGCCGCCTTCCACGCGTAGGGTGTCGAAGGAGTTGTGGAAGTACCAGGTGCGCTCGTCGAGCACCACGTAGGCCTCGCCGAGGCCCATTCCCTGCGGCGGCGTGGTGGCGAGCTTGTCCACCACCGCTGCGTCGATGCGGTCGCGCAACAGGTCAGATCCCCCACGGTTGGCGAACTCTCCGATCCGCGCGAAGTTCTCCTCGATGTAGGGCAGGGCGAGTGCCACGCCGCCGGCCGCGAGCCAGCGCATCCAGGCGGGTCGCGCGGCGACTAGCAAGAACCACAGGAAGCCGAACCCGTAGGCCGCCACGGACGTCCGTGACGCGGTGAGCCAGGTGAACGCGAGGGTACTAAGGACCAGGAAGCCCTGGGTCCAGCGGGAGCGCGCCTGAGAAAGCACCAGCAATCCCACAGCTGCGTAGGTCAGGCCAGCCTTGTTCTTGTCGCCAAGGAAGCCAGTGAGCGTGCCCCCGTACGCGTCGGGGGCGATGCCGGCGTAGAAGGCGGCGGCGTTGACGAAGAGCGTAAACGTAAGGCCCTTGAGGATGGACGGCAGGTGCAGCCGGCCCTCCCCGACCATGATGACCAGCGCCAACACCGACATGATGCGGATGATCCGGCGGGTCCACTCGGCCGCGTAGAGACTGTCCGGGGTGAGGATGGACACGACGCTCACGTACACCAGCAGGAAGCCGAAGGCCCACAACAGCCAGGAGTTCCGGCCCAGCGGCAGAGTGGGACGCCGCGTGAAGGCCACGAAGCTGAGCCCTGCGACGCCCAGCAGCGAGAACGGGAATCCAAAGCCCGGGATCGCCACGCCGTCGATCACCAGCAGCGCTGCCAGCGCCATCTCGAGGATCCTGGTGGAGCCGACCGTCCCGGCGAGATCATCGGCCAAGGGCATCGCCCTGAGCGGAGTGTCCAGGCGGTTCATCGTTGGGCTCCCTCGTAGGTGGCTGCCAGCATGTCGGCCATGGCGAGCCTCGTCGGCCAGCCGGGTGGAAGCGTGGGTCGTTGGGTCGGATCCAGTCCTTGGGAGAGCACGGCGGCACAGACCCCCTGGGCGTCCTCGGCGGCCACCACGCAGCGCGGCGGCAGGATCTCGGGGTTACCGCCCACCGACGTGGCCACCACGCCCAGGCCGGCGGCGCAGGCGTCCAGGAGCGTGTAGGAGCAGTTCTCCCACACCGACAGCTGCACAATGACGTCGTTGGCCGCCAGAAGGGCGGAGGCGTCCACGAAGCCGGGGAAGCTCACCGCTTCGCCGATGCCCAGCCGGACAGTCTGTGCCTTCAGGTCGGCCAGCAGGGGGCCGGTGCCGGCCACGGTGAGCCGCGCGTCCGGTTGTTCGGCCACGACGAGGGCGAAGGCGTCGAGCAGCCGGTCGATGCGCTTCTCCGGCGACAACCGCGAGAGGGACGCGACCCGCAGCGGGCCGCCCGGCTCACGAGTGACGGGCCCACCGGCATCGACCCCGTTGCGGATCACCTTGATCTCCTGGCGCGGCCCCCACTTTGTCTGCATGGCGGCCTTCGTGGCCTCCGAGACGGCGATTAGCCGGTCGAAGGCATGTATCCGGGCGCGGTGGGCGAGTGCCATCGCCTTCGACCTCGCGGCGGAGCCGTGGTAGACGGCGTCGTCGTCGGCGATGCCGTGTTCGGTACTGACCAGTGTCACGGGCAGGCCCCGGGTCGCCAGGGCGCCGGCGATGTCGGCATAAGCCAGGTGCGTGTGCACCACGGCGGGCCTCAAAGTCCTGACCGTCCGCCGCAGCGAGCGAAGGGACGCCGGGAGCCCCGCCTGCGGCCCCAGATCGGCGACCAAGACGGCTGCGCCCCGGTGACGCAATGCCTCGGCCAGCGGTCCGGGCGGGCAAAGGAAGACCAGCTTCCAGCCCGGGATGCCGGTCTCGGCCACGTCCAGGGCATGCCGCGCGACCCCGCCCAGATCCGGGACGGGGATGACCCACAACGCGATCGGGTTGATCTCCACCTCAGAACCACTTCTCCAAGCGTTCGAGGGCGGTCCAGAAGCCTTCACCGTTGTTGACGTGCCCCATCCAGATCTCGGGGATGAAGCCGACGCCGGGCAGCAGGCGATCCAACTGCTCAGCCAACTCGGGCCAGTCGACCTCCCCGTCGCCGATCTGGGGGCCCTCGCCGTCCACGCCGGTGGCGTCCACGATGTGCAGGTGCTCGACGTAGGGGGCCATCACCTCGACGTAGCTGGACAACGGCTGCTTGTAGAAGTTGGCGGCGAGCTTGGTGTGCGAGATGTCGAGGGTGAGCCGCTGTCCGAACTTCTCGCAGAAGGCGACAGTGTCCTCGGGCTCCAGGAAGAGGTTGTGGTGCTGCTGGCCGCCCATCAGCCAGGGGAACGGCGGCAGCGTCTGCGCGGTCAGGCGGACGTCGACGGCGTCGATCCTTTCGAGGGCACGGCCGATGCGGTCGTACAGGGCGGCGCGCTGCTCACGCGGCACATGGCTGTCCTTGGTGAATCCGCCCATGGTGCAGATCACGATCGGCGGCTGCTCGTCGGAGAACCAGCGGTTGAGCCGGCGGGCGATGTCGATCACCTTTTGGGTCTCGACGATGGACCGTTCCCAGATCGCCTCGTCCTCGCTGGCGAGGTTGATCAGGAAGTCGCCGGAGTACAGGTCAGGGGTGTGCACGGTGTGGCCCATCGGCAGCCTGCTGGTGAAGGCCGCCTCGAGGTCGACCTCGACGTCCTTGTAGCTCAGGTGGAATTCCAGGAAGTCGGGGGCGACGCCCTCGAGGAGCTTCGCGTAGTCGTGGTAGCGCACGGGGAGGCCCCACGGCCGCCGGAACGTGTAGAGCCGGCCGGCGGAGACGGTGTCGGACAGGTCGCCGGCGTAGAAGAAATCGCCCGCCGGGATCTGCCGCTTGGCGATCCTGCCCACGAGTTCGTCGAGGTGGTTCGGCTGGAGGCCGCGGCCGGGGGACTTGATGTCGATGGCGTCAGCGGTAATCGTTTCCCCCACCTGAAGGGCTCGCACCGCGACCAGGCTCTTGGCCAGGTTGACGCGGTTCATCATCTCGCCGGTGGAGACCTGGCGCGGGCCGTCGGAGCCGAGGGATTCCTCGATCTCGCGGATCCGCGCCACCATCTCGGTGAACTCGTCGGGTAGCAGGCTGACCTTGTGGTCGTTGCCTTCAAGGCCCTTGTCGGTGGTGAAGTGCTTCTCGACGATCTTGGCGCCGCGGGCGACGGCCGCCAGGGCCACGTGGTAGCCGCGCTCGTGCCCGGAATAGCCGACGGGGCAGTCGCCCAGTTCGGCGAGGCGGTTCATGTAGCGCAGGTTGATGTCCTTGAACGGCGCCGGATAGGTCGACTGGCATTGCAGGAGCGCGAAGGGTGCCCCACAGCGACGGATCACCTGAACCGTCTCGGTGATCTCCCCCTCGGTCGACATGCCGGTCGAGACGATCATCGGCAGGTGGTAATCGGCCACCACCTTGACCAGAGCGTGGTTGGTGACGTCAGCCGAAGCGATCTTGAAGCCCGGCAGCCCGTACTCGGCGAGCGCGTGCGCGGACGGGACGTCCCACGGGGTGCAGATGACCTCGATGCCGCGCAGCTTCGCGTGATCGAAAACCTGGAACAGTTGTGCGGCCTCAAGGTTGTACTTGGCCAGCAGGTTCATCGTGTACTGCGGGCCGAGGTCCTCTCCCTGGCTCCGGTTGGACGCGTTCCCGCGGTAGAGAGCGTCCAGGTCGCGCAGCTGGAACTTGACCAGATCGGCCCCCGCGTTGGCCGCGAGATCGACCAGGTGCCGGGCCAGGTCGACCGAGCCCTGATGGTTGTTGCCGATCTCGGCGATGACGACAGCGGGGGCGTCCTCGCCGATGGTGTGCGTGCCGATCACGAGGGGCTGGCGTCCCTGGGTGGCGATGGCGACCATCCGGCCGCGGTCGTCGACCACGGGAATGCGGTCAATGCCGCGCCGGAAGAGCGCTTCGATCTCGGCCGGCGGGGTGCCCTGCTTGACCGTGGTGGGGCGCCGGTTCGCGGCCGCCATCACGGGGGTGTTCAGGTCGGCGTGCGGGGTGGCCAGCAGCCAGCGGCGGAAGTCGCCGTCCGACATGGCCCCTTGCAGGTGGCCGTGCTCGTCGACGCAGAAGATGACTCGTGCCCGGTTGGTGCCGATCTTCTGCAAGGCAGCCAGAATGCTGTCGT
>JBAVKY010000051.1:0-2300 GCA_049688555.1 Propionicimonas sp. | reverse complement strand
GCGGCTACTAGTTCTATTGACCTTAGATCGGGTCTTGGCCGAGGCTCGGTTTAGGTGGTCGGGGTGGTCGCTCTCGTTCGCGGCTGTCCACGCATTTGCGCGTGTGACTCTCAATTGGACTGCGCTGCCCCGGCTGCCGTGACGGGCGGGAGTGGCTCAAGAAGGGAATGTTCTGCTCGTAGTAGCGGTGCCCTCCCATGCCCGAACCGGATTCGGATCGAGAGCTTTGGGAAGGGGTGGGTTGTGATGAGTGAGAACATTCCCGCGGTGGTGATCGGGATGGATCCGCATAAGCGGACCGCGACGATCGAGGTAATGACCGCCGGCGAGCTGGTGGTTGGTGGGGGCCGGTTCACCACTGACACCGACGGCTACCAGTCGATGCTGCGTTACGGCCGGCAGTGGCCGGAGCGGACGTGGGCGGTGGAGGGGTGCGAGGGGATCGGTCGGCATATCGTGCAGCGGCTGGTCGCCGACGGTGAGCCGGTGGTTGACGTACCGGCGAAGGTGTCGGCGAGGTTGCGGTTCTACGCCACCGGGCAGGGACGTAAGACTGACGACACCGACGCCCACTCCATCACTTTGGTCGGGGTGCGGATGACCGGGCTGCGGCCGGTGGTTTCCAACGAGCAGATCGAGATCCTGCGGCTCCTGGTCGATCGCCGCCGGCGGATGGGCCAGGAGCACACCGTGAAGGTGTGCCAGTTGCATCAGTTGTTGTTGGAGCTGATTCCTGGCGGGGCGAAGAAGGACCTGTCCGCCGCCCAGGCCCGCCGGCTGCTGGCCGCCGTGCAACCATGTGACCTTGTCAGCGCGACACGTAAGCGGGTTGCGATGGAGTTGGTGGAGGATCTGGAGCGGATCTATCAACGCAAGAAGGCCGCGAACAAGGAACTCGTCGCCCTGGTCAAGACGACCGGCACGGGGCTGCTCGGCCTGCACGGCATCGGGCCGTCCGGGGCGGCTCGGCTGTTGGTCGAGGTTGGTGACATCACCCGGTTCCCCACCAAGGGCCACTTCGCGTCGTGGACCGGGACCGCGCCGATCGACGCGTCCTCCGGTGACCATGTGCGGCATCGGCTCTCCCGTGGCGGGAACCGGCAAATCAACCGGGTGCTCCACCTGATGGCTGTCGTCCAGTTGCGCAACCCGACCGAGGGTCGCACCTACTACGACCGGAGGACAGCCGACGGGAAAACGTCGATGGAGGCGATGCGCTGCCTGAAACGCCGGCTGTCCGACATCGTGTACCGGACCATGCTCACCGACTACGTCACGGTGCAGGCGACAGGCCTGGGAGGACACCGGGGAACGACACTGACATCCAGCGTGGCCGGCTCTCATCCCCACACCAGCTCTTCGGACAAGTCACTTCCCAGGCCCGTCACCCGCCAGCGTAGAACACCCCGAGCTGTCACCGTCTGAACTGAAACCCATCACCGGCCGAACCGGCCGGCGGGGATGCTCACACCCCGCCGGTTCCTCCACCGCTGCCCAAACCTGCCAGCGCGCAGGCGCGGTCAAGATGGAGCCCCCCACCGGAGGAACGATCTTGACCGCGCCGAGCACTGGCACACCATCAACAGCGGAGGAACCAGAAAACCCAAAGACCACCCCCGGCAGGCCCTTGACAGAGAAGGGTGCCAGTTGCGGATGTTCCCGAGGGTGGCTCAGGAGGCTTCTGAGAGGCGTCGCACGACGTACTGGTTGAGGCTGAGGTGCTCTTCGGCGGCCTGAATCGCGAGCCGGCGGTGCAGGCTTTCACCGACCCGGAGGTTGAACTTGCCCGAGTAGCTCCGCTGCGCCAACGGTTCGGGGACGGCCTCGCCCTCCGCCGTGAGATCGGCCACGGTGTCGGCGACCAGGTCAACCAGCCCCTGCAGTGCGGCCGCTTGGGAGTCGGCGAGCCACGACAGCGAGGGGAACTCCGCGCAGGTGGCGACGAACTCGCCGTCTTCGACCGACCACATCACGCGATAGGTGTAGTGGGACACGTCGGCAGCTTGGGTCTGGGACATCACTTCGCCTCCTTCTTGTCGATCGCGGCCAACACCTGTCGCACTTGATACGCCTTGGCCTGACCGTTGCTGTTCTGGATGTTCACCCGTGGATCCCCGGGCCGGGGGGTCTTGAACACCGCGTGCGATCCACCTGTTCTGCGGGGCGGACCGAAGTAGTGCTCGCAGAGACCTTGTGGAGGTCGTCGTAGCGCACGTTCTGTGGGTTCTTTCGCATCGCCGCAACGAGCTTGTCCACGGTCGCCACACGAACATGGTACCGCGGGCAGTACCACCGTCAAG
>JBAVKY010000050.1:0-2703 GCA_049688555.1 Propionicimonas sp. | reverse complement strand
CCGCAGGTGCAACGTCCGCAGTCCGCGCAGCGTCAGGTACGAGTCGAAGGCTCCCCCGGTCGCGCCCAGACAGTTCGCCCACCAGGCGAGTTCGCGGTGGTGGGCCTCACTGGCCGCCACGATCGCCCCGCCCACCACGTCGCTGTGGCCGTTGATGTACTTGGTCGTCGAATGGACGACGACGTCCGCCCCGAGCGCCAGGGGCCGCTGCACGACCGGGGACGCGAACGTGTTGTCGGCCACCACCACGGCACCTGCGGCGTGGGCCGCCTGCGCCAGCGTCCGGATGTCACTGATCCGCAGCAGCGGGTTGGAGGGGGTCTCCAACCAGAGCAGGTCAACGCCGCCGGCGATTGCCGCCGCAGCCTTGTCCGGATCCTCCAACTCGACCAACTCCAGCTCGAACGACCCCCTACGAGCCAGCGCGTCGAACAGGCGCCACGAGCCGCCGTAGCAGTCGTACGGCGCGACCAGCCGGCCACCGGCGGGCAGCAGCGCGTGCAGGCAGGTCGTCACGGCGGCCATGCCGCTGGCCGTCACGACGGCCCCGAAACCGCCTTCCAGCTCGGCCAACGCCTGGGCCAACATGCTGCGGGTGGGGTTGCCGGAGCGGCTGTAATCGAACTCGCGCGGCGTGCCGAAAGACTCGAAGGAGTAGGTCGAGGAAAGATGGATCGGAGGCACCACCGCCCCGTGCACGGGATCGGTGTTCACCCCGGCGCGCACCGCGCGGGTCTGCGGCGTCGGCTGCGTCATGGGTGCAGACCTTACCCCAGGACCGCGTGGGCTCTAGCGTCGCGCCCGCCGTGCGGGTACGTTCACGCTATGAAAATCGAAGATGTGGTCCGACAGAAGGGCACGGACGTCGTGACCATCGAACCGGCGGCCACCGTCAAGCAGCTGATCGACCTGCTCGCGGAATACAACATCGGCGCCGTCGTCGTCAGTGTGGACGGACGCCACATCGATGGCATCGTCAGCGAGCGCGACGTCGTGCGCCACCTCGCGAGCGACGGAACGGGCATCGTGGACACCCCGGTGAGCGCGATCATGACCGCCGACGTGAAGACCTGCGAGCCGTCCGATCGGATCGAGGACACCGCGCACACCATGACCTACGCCCGCATCCGGCACCTGCCCGTGGTAGTGGACGGCGAGCTGAAGGCAGTGGTCTCGATCGGCGACGTGGTGAAATACCGCATCGACCAGCTGACGGACGAACGCAACCACCTGCTCGGCTATCTCCACACCTGAGTTCCACGAAATCCCCAGGGCTGTCGCTGCGCTGCACGCCCTGGGGGTTTCGCATGCCGCCACGCGATTCCCTCCGGCGGGCTCGTTGACCGAGGCGGCGGCGATGCGCGGCGTCACTCCCGCCGACATCGTCAAGACCATGGTCGTGCGGCGCGGCGAGGACGACTACGTGTTCGTGTTGCTGGGCGGCGACTCCGAGATCTCCTGGCCGAAACTGCGAGCGCTGCTCGGGGTCAGTCGGCTCTCGATGCCCAGCGCTCAGGTGGCGCTGGCCGCGACTGGCTACCCGCGGGGTGCCATCACCCCGTTCGGGGCGCTTCACGCCTGGCCAGTGGTGGCTGACGCGGCCATCGTCGGACGCGAGGTGTCGATGGGTGGCGGCGAGCATGGGCTGGCTATCTTCGTGACGGCTGATGACGTGATCGCTGCGCTCGGAGCCCAGGTGGCCGATATCGCGGGCCCGTCGCTCCCCTGAGGCTCGGTTGTCGACTCAATTGTCGGTGGCGTCCCCCACCAGCGGCGGCTCGCTCGACCACGGGAACGAGATCCACTCACTCGTGCGCTTCCACACGTAATCGCACCGCACCACCGAGCTCGGCTTCTCGTACAGCACCGCGGTGCGCGTCTCGGCCACGTGCTCGGCGCAGAAATCGCGCACCATGCGCAGCGTCTCCCCGGTGTCAGCGACGTCGTCGATGATCAGGATCTTCTGGCCGGACAGATCCACAGCCACCGGAACCGGGGGCAGCAGGACGGGCATCGGCAGCCGCTTGTCGACCCCGGTATAGAACTCGACGTTGATGATGTGCAGGTTCTTGATGCCCATCGCGTAGCTCATCGCTCCGGCCGGCAACATGCCGCCGCGGGTGATCGAGAGGAGCAGGTCGGGACGGTAGCCCGAATCGACCACCTGCTGCGACAACTCGCGGACCGCCTTGCCGAAGGCTTCCCAGGACAGCACTTCACGGACTTCCGTCATTGCCCCATCCTGCCAGTCGGCGCCCCGTCCCGTCCTCCCCTCCCTCCCCGTCCGACTCTGTCGCGCGGGTTCCGTCCGTCCTCCCCCTTACCCGACTCTGCGCCCTCACCCGACTCTGCGCCCGCTATAGCACGCGCAAAGTCACCTACGGGGCGCAAAGTCCCACGGGCGGGGCGCAAAGTCCCACGGGCGGGGCGCAAGGTCCCACGGGCGGGGCGCCGCCGTCCTCACGTCTCGACTCCGCGCCCCCTCCGTCCCACTCTGCGCCCCTGACCCGACTCTGCGCCCCTCACCCGACTCTGCGCCCGCTATAGCACGCGCAAAGTCACCTACGGTGCGCAAAGTCCCACGGGCGGGGCGCAAAGTCCCACGGGCGGGGCGCAAAGTCCCACGGGCGGGGCGCAAAGTCCCACGGGGCGGGGCTCCCATAGGCTGTCAGGATGGAGCGAGCCATCATCACCGTCGAGGGG
>JBAVKY010000049.1:0-10037 GCA_049688555.1 Propionicimonas sp. | reverse complement strand
GACGTCGCCTGCTCAGTTGGCCAGCGGCCGGTTCGTGGCGAACAAGTGTCTGACCCGCGCCTGATTGGCAGGCCGCGACAGCAGGTCCACGGCGGCGTCGAGCTCGCGGGCGAGCAACTCGTCCTCGGTCGCCGTCTCGCCGGGCCCCGATCCCGTCAGCATCGCGGCCAGCCGGGAGACGATGACGCGGTCGGTCTCTGACGCCGCGTTCCACCCCGCCTGGAGCGCGCCGGTCGTGGGGTCGTGCAGGGGCAACGGCCCCGGCTTCGTCGTCGCCCCGGCCGCGAGCAACTCGAGGGCCGCCGCTTTGGCCTCGGCCAGTACCCGCCGGGGGGAGGCGACGACCTCGTCGGTCCCGCGCAGCAGGTGCCACTCGCCGGCCTGCCAGGCCGACGTGCTCACCTCACAGCTGGACGTCACCGCAAAGGCGGACGCCGCCGGATCCGGTTCGCCCGCTTCCACGGCCCGGGCCAGGCTCTGTGTCACGCCTCCCCACGCCGGGATCAACCCCACAGTCCGCTCGGGGAACCCCGCGGTCAACTCAGCGTGGGCGACGATCCGGTCGGCGATCAGCATCAGCTCGTTGCCGCCACCCAACGCGAAGCCGCGGGCCGCGGCCACGACCCGGAAGGCCGCGTTGCGCAGCGCGTGGAAGGCCTGCTGGCCGCGCCGGGCGAAAGCGCGCAGGCCCTCGAGGTCGCCGGCGTCCAGGAGGCTGACGAACGTGCCCAGATCGGCTCCGGCCGAGAACGCGCGCGGGTGGTCTGAGCCGATGACCAGCGCCCGGAACGCGCCGGAGATGCCCAGCTGGGTCGCTCGCTCGACCATCTCGATGACGCCGGGATCGCAGACGTTCAGCTTGGTACGCAGCGCCAGGCACGCGACGCCGTCGCCGAGGTCGACGAGTTCGGCGGACGCGTTCTCGGCGAGCACGCCGTTCTCACGCTTGGCGTCCGCCACGGTGACGACGCCCGGGGCGCGCCGGCGTTGCCGGCGGGCGCCGTCCGTGCCGAGGACGGTGTCAGGGTCGGGGTGGAACCCCCCAACCTCGGCCGCGCGCGCCACGAGCGAAGGCACCGCCCGGCCGGACGCCGTGAGGCGTTCCGCCAGCACTGCCGCGCCCACGTCGTCCGCCAGCTCGAAGGGACCCTTCGCCCAGCCGTACCCCAGCCGCATGCCGTCGTCGATCGCCTCCACGTCGTCGGCGACTTCGGGTGCGATGGCGCAGGCGTAGTCAAGCACCTGCGCGAAGACCTCCCACGCGTACCGGCCGCCCGGGCTATTGGCGCCCAGGAGCGCCGCCAGGTCCTTCGTGACCGCCGCAGGGTCGTCCGGCGCCCGGCGCGGCCGGTAGTCGAGCGTCTCGACGTCGAACACCTCGTCGACCTTCTCGCCGACGGGGTTCTTGCGCCGGTAGAAGCCGCCGGGCCCACGGCGTCCGACCAGGCCGTTCGCCAGCAGGTGGGTGAACACCGGGTCGGCACCGAGGTCGTAACGGTGGCACGCGTCCGAGGCGGGCAGGGCGTTGGTCAACACCGGCCACAGCAACGGCACCAGGTTGATGCCCACCAGATCGAACAGCCCGAACACGCCGGTGCGCGGGATCCCGAAGGGCCGCGACATCACGGCGTCCGCGGTCTCGACATCGAGCCCTGCGCGAAACGCTTCGAGCGCGGCCACCGCCATCCAGTGGCTGCCGAGGCGGTTCGCGATGAAGCCCGGGGTGTCGCGGCACGGCAGGACGACCTTGCCCAGCTGGCGGTCGCCGACCGCGGTCACCCGGGCGTGGGCGGCGGGGTCGGTTGCCGTGCCGGCGACGACCTCGAGCAGCTCCATGGTCCGGGGCGGGTTGAAGAAGTGGGTGATCGTGAAGTCGCGCGCGAAGGCGTCCGAGTGGCCGGTCACCAGTTGGCCGACGGGGATCCCCGACGTGTTCGACGACACCAGCGTCCCCGGGCGCCGCACCGCGTCGAGCTGCCGGTACAGAGCATGCTTGACCGCGGGGTCTTCGAACACCGCCTCGATGATCCAGTCGGCGTCGGTGGCCGCGCCGAGGTGGTCGTCGACGTTGCCGGGAGTCACCCGGTCGGCGAACTCCGGCACCATGAACCCGCCCACCGCCAGCTGGCGCTCGATGCCCGTCCTGGCCAGCGCCGAGCGCTCGGCACCGTCGCCGGGCTGGTCGAGCAGGGTGACCTGGATGCCGCAGTTGGCCAGGTGGGCGGCGATGCCCGCCCCCATCGTCCCGGCGCCGACCACCACCGCGCGGCGGACGGGCTCGAGCCCTGCCACCCAGGGGATGCGGGGCCGACGGTCGGCGATGGACATCTCAACCTCCTGGACGTGGAGCGGATACTCAGGCGGAGACCTCGTAGGTACGTGGCACGGGATGCCGGTGGGGTCGTCCGATCGCCCCTAGCTCCGGCCAGGGGAGACCGGCGCGATCGTCGAAGAACTCTTGGGTCAGCTCGACGGTGGCTTCGATGACCTCGACGACCCCGCTGAAGTCCAACGGCGACGCACGGACGGTGCACGGGGTGGGCAGGTGGACGACGAGCCCGCGTTGCGACGCGGCGAGCATGTGGGCATCGGCCTGGCTGCGCGTCAACAGCCGAAGGGCGACCGCGATCGATTCGATCACCGTTTGGGGCGGGCGGGTCACGATGCACGGCCAAGCGGCGTCCATCACGATCGCGGATCTCACCCCGAGATCCAAGGCGTAGTCGACCGGTACGTTGGCCACCAGGCCTCCGTCCATCAACGTGAGACCCCCGACCGAACGCGGTGGGAAGAGTCCCCCACCGACCTGCAAGATGCCGGTGAAGCCCCGGCGAAGCGAACTCAACAGGTGCCACGGCGGCACCGGGAAGACATCCTCGCGCCGGACGGACGCCCAGATGTCGAACAGCTGTCGCGCACCTTCGTTGGGATCGGCGGCGACCACCGCCCCGTTGATCGCACCAACGGAGGTGCCCACGATGACATCAGGGATGATGCCCAACTCGCGGAGCACCAGCAGGTGCCCCACCTGGGCGCTGCCGATGGCGCCGCCACCGCTCAGAACGAAAGCCAGTGGGCGGGGGAACGCGGCGATGCCTGCCATGGGCGACACTCCTGCGTGAGGGAACCAAAGGCGCTGACTGGTCTCACGTGAACTCTAGACGCCAGGAGCCGGCACGCGTCCGGAGTCGAAGGAAACCGCCGGCGCATACCCCCGAGCGGACGCTCAGCTGCCCAGCTCTGCCCGTTCCGGCGGCTCAGTCGAGGAACCCCTCGGTCTCGCCACGGACGGCGCGCCCCACGTGCACGGTGAAGAAGGAGGTGCCCAGGACGCACAGCGTGAGCATGGCGTACAAGACCACCATCTGGGGTGGCGAGTCGTCCGGAAACAGGGTGGGCGTCAACGCCACGCCCGCGGTGGCGACGGTCGGAGTCAGCACGCCCACCGACGCCAGACGCAGGAAGTGCCGGGTCTGCATCGCGGTGCGCCGCGGTATCCACAGCGCAACCGCGCCCGATGCCAACTGCACCAGTCCGGTGGCCCCGAGCACTGACCACAAGACGTACTGATTGGTCTCGAACACCGACCCCACGTGCCGCGTACCTTCGGCCAGGTAGAGCCAGACCACGCAGGGAGCTCCGATCCCGACGACGTGGCGTGTCCATCGGTTCAGGTCCGGAGCGGCACTGCAGACCAGCCGCCGCACGGCGAGCAGCAGGATCAACGCCCCCGTTCCGGAACCGCAGCCGACGATGATCTGCTCGGCCGCCAAGCGAGGGCTGTGCGGCGGCTCCCCAGCCATCAGCCCATAGGCCAGCGACGACAGCACCAGACCGACAAATGCCGCGGTGAGCAGGGCCAACGGGACGTCGGGATCATCGGCGGCCCCCGGCGCTCCTGGGGACGAGTGCGCCGAGAGCGACTGCCGCTCCTCACGGGTCAGCAGAGCCACGACGAAGATGATGCCCGACACGGCGAACCCGGCGAGGGTTGCACACAGGCCGGAGAAAAGCCCTGCGGCAACGGCACTGTTGAACTCGGACACGGCGCACCTCCTCGGTCGCTGCGGATCAGGGCAGAACGTGCAGTTCGCCGACGACGTCGATCTGGTGGAGGCGCACGATCGAAGTACCCACCCGCTCACGGTCACCTTGGTGAACAACGAGAGCGGCACACCGTCGAGGAGCACGCATCGAATTCCTCCACCGGATAACTGGTCACCCCTGCATGAGCAGCATTCTCGCATGAGCACCACGAGACAGCGTCGGAACGCGGACGAGCGGGGCTGTGCGACGTCCGTCCCTCAGCTGGCTTCATGAGCGTCGTGGAGTTCGCGCGCTTCGACCACGTCGGGGAGGTGGGTCACCGCCCATTCGGGCCAATTGGGGGGTCGCGGGCGAGCTGTCAGGGAGCGTCCGCGCCGCTGCAGGAGCAGTCATACGCTGCCTGGCGCGTCCGCCAGTTCGGTATCGTCAAGCGGTGGACGTTGAAGTTGTGAGGGTGCCGGGAACGGGGTTTGGGGCTATTCGACTTGAATGACCGAGACGGTCTTGCTGCGGTAGTTGGTCACGTACGCGATGTGCGTAACAGGGTCCACCGCCACGTAGTAAGGGGAACTCGCGACCGGGATGGTGGCGGTGACGTGGCCGGTGTTGGTGTCGATCACTGACACGGTGTCGTCTCCCACGTTGCCGACGTACGCGATGCGCCTACCCGGGTCCACGGCGATACTGCTCGGCTCGTCCCCGACCCTAATGGTGCCCGTGACCTGGTGGGTGGCGGCGTCGATCACCGACACGGTGTCATCGGCCAAGTTGGTCACAGACACGGTGTGGGAGCCTGGATCCACCGCCACCCCCGACGGGTGGTCCCCGACCTTGACGGTGCCGGTCACCCGCATGCTGGCGGCGTCGATGACTAACAGCGTGTCGTCCCCCGAGTTGGTCACGTACACGGTGTGGGTGCCCGGATCCACCGCGACATCGGCGTATTGGCCGACCTCGATGGTGCCAGTCACGCGGGCGGTGGTGGTGTCGATCACCGACAGGGTGCCGTCCTTGGCGTTTGTTACGTAGACGGTGTGCGTCACCGGGTCGACCGCCACACTCCACGGGTCGTCGCCGACCTTGATGGTGCCAGTCACGCGGTGGGTGGCGGAGTCGACCACCGACACGGTGTCGTCGGACGCGGTGGTCGCGTACACGAGGTGGCTGCCAGGATCCACCGCCACACTCCACGGGTCGCCCACCTTGATGGTGCCCGTGACCTGGCGGGCGCTGGCGTCGATCACGGACACCGTGTTGTCGCCGGTGTTGGCCACGTACACGTCCTGCGTGCCCGGGTCGACCGCCACACCCATTGGAGCATTCCCGACCTTGATGGTGGCGATCACCCGAGAATCTGTCGGGATGCCGGCGGTTGCGACGGCCACGGGCGTCAGCCGGTCCCGGAGGCGCCCGTCCCCCAGCTGACCGGAGTGGTTGGCGCCCCAGCACATGACAGCCCCGAGGGTGGTCAGCGCGCAGGTGTGGTTCCTGCCGGCGCTGATAGCTTGCACCCCTGACCCAAGTCCAGCCACGTTGGCCGGCGTGTCTCGGCTAGCCCTTGTTCCGTCGCCGAGCTGCCCGGACCCGTTGTCACCCCAGCATTGCACCGCCCCGGCGGCGGTGACCACGCAGACATGATCGCCGCCGACGCTGACGGCTGCCACCCCGGACCCCAACCCGGCCACCTGCACCGGCGTGAGCGACTCCGCGCCCCAGGCGGTCTCCCCACCCCAGCACTGCACACCCGCGCCCGCGGTCACGGCGCAGGTTTGCTTCTGGCCGGCACTGACCGCCTTCAACCCCGACGCCAACCCGACGACATCCACCGGCATCGACCGGGCGTCGGCGGTCCCGTCCCCCAGCGGCAGAGATGCCCAGAATCCAAAGCCCCAGCACTTCACAGCCCCCCCGGTGGTCACCGCGCAGGTGTGCGTTGATCCCGTGGTGACCGCCTTCACCCCGGACGCCAGCCCGACGACAGCGACCGGCGTCGACGGCTCTTCGAATTGCCAACTCCCGTCGCCCAAGTCGCCCGAACCCCAGCACTTCACGGCCCCCTCGGTAGTCACCGCGCAGGTGTGCCACCCGCCGGCGTCGACATCCCTGACCCCGGAACTCAGCCCGACCACTTCCACCGGCGTCAGCCGGCTGGTGGTGGTCCCGTCCCCGAGTTGCCCGCCACTGTTGTCACCCCAGCACTTCACGGCCCCGACCGCGGTGGCGGCGCAGGTGTGCGCACCGCCGGCGCTGATGGCCTTCACCTCCGACCCCAGCCCGATCACATCGACGGGCGTCCACCGGTCCTCCTGCGTTCCGTCCCCAAGTTGCCCGGCACTGTTGGAACCCCAGCACTGCACCGCGCCCGCCGATGTCAGCCAACACGTGTGCCCGTCCCCAGCGGCCACCATCACCGGCATGGCCGATAGAGAGGGCGACGTCACCACAGGAGCCGGAGTGGGGCTGCCACCACTACAGGCCGTGATCGACACGGCGATGCCCCAGGCGGCAGTAGCTAACCCCACACGCGTCAGACGCCTCATCACGCCCCCCAGCCAGGAACACCCGGGGTGACAGCCCAACAGGCGAACCGGGCATCCTGACCGCAGGATAGCCACACGACGGCGCCACCCGCAGCCAGCCGCCCCAAGGGCACCGAATCTCGCAACCCGGCGAGCCCGCACGGCCCGCACGCCGCGCCACAGTTCTGGGAGCCGGCGGCAAGCGTGCGAAAGGTCCCGTGCCCGGCATCGACAACAATGCGGCTTTTCGGCACCAATCAGGTCTACCCGGCGTAACTTGGAAAGTAGATCTGCAATCCCCGAAGCGCGACGGGGGGCTTGGCCATGGCGGTTCATGGGGTACCGGTTTCCTTCTTGCCGGTGGTATCGATCCGGGAACGCTTTCGCCGCGATCAGCACCTCCTCACGCGCCCCTGCCGGGACATGCAAGGGCAAGTCGTTCACCGCGAAGGCGGTCGCCCGCAAAGCCTGCAACGCCACCGGCTCCCCAGATATCCATCACCGCACAACCCCATCCCGACAGACGCCGGACGGGCGACACTCCGCACAATCCTGGCCTTGCGGACGGTGGGACGATCACGGGCTCGATGTGCCTGCGAGCTCTTCCACTCAAGTGGCTCCCAATGACAGGACATCGCCGAGGCTTGCGCATTTCGGGTTCATCGGCCGACAAGCAGTCCGCGACTGGTGGGCAGTTCCATCACAAGAGAGGCGGTGATCAGGTGAATGCGATCGGCCGGAAGGTGCGCCTCTTCTTGACCCGCCTGCTGGCCCTCACGATGCTGTTGGGCTTCGTCTCGGGTTGCTCCCCGACTCACGTGGAGTACACCACAGAAGAACTCGCAGGGGTGCAGTACCAAGTAGGCCAGGCTTGGCATCGAGAGGCTAAGAGCAGGGGAACCTGGTACGAGTTGCACAACGGGAGCGTCTATGTGGGGAAGTATCCGGTGGATCTGGAGCTCCAGACCTATTCAAGGCAGTTTCTCGCTGACTTTCACGTTCATTACGTTCGGTCACTTTGCACCGATTACGACGAGGTCGACCACCGGACGGTACTCGTTGGCGAGTACAGCACCTTCGAGTACAACTACACTGCGACGCTCCGCAAGGTTCCGGCAATCGGGCGCACGCGGTTCGTCTACGTCGATGGGAACGAGGTTGAACTGACGTTCCTCATCCCTGCCGACGCCGTCAAAGACCTGGAGCCGACAGTCAACGCGTTCTTCGATTCCATGCGAGTATCCGCCGAGCTGGACTCCGACTCCGGCGCCGAACTGGGTCCCCGAGTGGACGCGCAGTCCGAAGCCGGTGCGCTCGTCGGCACCTGGCGGGCGGTCAGGGCAGTCGGACCAGATGGCCAGAGCAGCATGCCGATGAGCCCGGGGGAAACTGAGCTCCTGGAAACGACTTCCCTCACCCTCTATGACGACTACAACTATCTGTACGCGGTCGTGGCGTCAGAGATGGAGGCGCACGGGGAATGGGGGACCGGGGAAGGCTCAGTAGAGCTCGTGAAAGGTGAGGGCGTGGACACGCTGGAACACCGGGAAGGACGCCTCTACCAGAGCATGGGCCCAGACGGCTTCCTCGTATTCGAGAAGGAGTGACGCTTCGTCGCTCTCTGGTCGGTTCGGATCGCAGCCGCAGCGGGGTCGCAGCTCGATGTGGCCACAGTGGCCATGGGATGGCCGCGAAAGAGCGGCGGCCGAGAGCGGTAGATCGGTGCCTCGAGCCAGGCCCGATGCATTCTCGCCCTGGCAGCGCCCACTGGATCGGGAGGCGGGTCAGCGCCAGCCGAGTTCGGGCGCGACGTAGCGCAGGACGTTGTCGATCAGGGTGGCGTTGTACTCCACGCCGAGCTGGTTGGGGACGGTTAGGAGCAGGGTGTCCGCGGCGGCGATGGCCTCGTCCTCGGCGAGCAGCCGGACGAGTTCGTCCGGCTCGGCGGCGTAACTGCGGCCGAACCGGGCCACCCCGCCGTCGAGGAATCCAACTTGGTCGGCGTCCTCGCCGCGGGCACCGAAGTGGGCCCGGTCCAGGTCGCTGACCAGCGGAAAGATGCTCCGGCTGACCGACACCCGTGGCTCGCGAGTATGGCCGGCCCCGGCCCAGGCTTCGGTGAACCGTCGGATCTGTTCGGCCTGCAACTGGTGGAACGGGACCCCGGTGTCCTCGGTGAGCAGAGTCGAACTCATCAGGTTCATTCCCTGCCGGCCGGTCCATTCGGCGGTCGCCCTGGTCCCGGCACCCCACCAGATGCGGTCCCGCAGGCCCGGCGAATGCGGCTCGATCCGCAACAGTCCCGGGGGATTGGCGAACATCGGGCGGGGATTCGGCTGAGCGAACCCGTCCCCCTGCAACACCTCCAGCAGCACCTCGGCATGCTTGCGGGCCATATCCGCGTCGGTGGAACCTTCCGGCGGGACGTGGCCGAAGTAGCGGAAGCCGTCAACCACCTGCTCGGGCGATCCGCGGCTGATCCCGAGTTGGAGCCGGCCTCCAGAGATCACGTCCGCGGCACCCGCGTCCTCGGCCATGTACAGCGGATTCTCGTAGCGCATGTCGATGACCCCGGTGCCGATCTCGATCCGGCTGGTCCGGGCCCCGATCGCGGCCAACAAGGGGAACGGGGAGGCGAGTTGCCGGGCGAAGTGGTGCACCCGGAAGTAGGCCCCGTCAGCCCCCAACTCCTCGACGGCGACCGCCAGCTCGATCGACTGCAGCAACGCGTCCGAGGCGCTGCGAACCCGCGACTGCGGCGAAGGCGTCCAATGGCCGAACGACAAGAACCCGATCTTCTTCACCCTTGTCACAACACCGCCGCCCGCAACACATTCCCGCGACTCCCGGCCGGTTGAACTCGCGGCGCCAGAGTGAGAAACTGGTTGGCTGCCCGGCGACCGGGCACCCTGTCCCCTGTCCCCTGTCCCCTGTCCCCTGTCCCACGAAACGACCTTGTCATGACCCTGTCGAGCGGCGGCCGCGCCCTGCTCACGAACCGCGCGTTCGTGACGCTGTTGGCTGCCCGGACGATCTCCATGCTCGGCATGGCGTTCTCGCCGATCGCGCTGGCCTTCGGCGTGCTCGCCCTGCCCGATGCGGACGCCGGCACGCTGTCGGTCGTCCTGGCGGCTCAGATGGTGCCGCTGGTGGTCTTCATGCTGCTCGGCGGTGTGGTGGCCGACCGCTACCCCCGCTCGGTCGTCCTGCTGTGGGGTGAGTGGCTCAGCGCGGGGGCCTGGGGCACGATCGGACTGATGATGCTCGTCGGGTACACCCCCGTGTGGCTGCTGTGCCTGGCGGCCTCGCTCGCCGGGATCTCCGGGGCCGCGGTCTACCCTGCCCTCAACGGCATCATTCCCGACCTGGTCCCGGCCCCCGAGCGGCAGCTCGGCAACGCCTGGCTGGCCATGGGCGCGAGCGCCGCGCGGCTCGCCGGCCTCGTGGCCGGCGGGGCGGTGGTGCTGTGGC
>JBAVKY010000048.1:0-1557 GCA_049688555.1 Propionicimonas sp. | reverse complement strand
CGACGGTCCAGGACCAAGCAGTCGGCGAAGCGAGGGGAGCGCGGCTCGTCATCGATCGAGATGGTGATCGCGCTCCCGATCGTGCTCACCGTGCTGTTCCTGGCCGTCCAGGCCGGCACGTGGTTCCACGCCCGGTCGATCGCCCTGGCGTCCGCCCAGTCGGGCGCACGCACGTCGGCGATGCTCAACTCCTCTCTGGAGGCGGGGTTGTCGAGCGCGAGGTTCTTCGCGACCGACGTGGGAGGGACGACGCTGACCGGCGTGACCGTGACCGGCGACAGGACGGCGACCAGCACGACCGTGACGGTGACCGGCCACAGCGTCCGGCTCGTGCCGTTCATGGACGTGACCGTGTCCCAGTCGGCCACCCTGCCGGTCGAGAGGTACACGCGATGAAGCCGCGAGTTCACGAATCCCGACGCTGCAGGCTCGGGAGACCCAAGGCGCGGAGCTGGAAGACGGCCGCCGATGAGCGGGGTTCGGCGGCGATCGAACTGGTCTTGTTGGTGCCGGCGCTCATGCTCCTGCTGCTGTTCGCCGTGGCCGGCGGCCGGGTGGCCATCGCCCATGGGAGCGTCCAGCAAGCAGCCGCGGACGCCGCACGCGCGGCGTCCATCGCCCGCACCGCAGGCTCGGCCCAGACGTCGGCCGTGGCGGCGGCACGAGCCACCCTGGCCAACCAAGGGCTGACGTGCGCGTCCATGACGGTCATCCTCGACACCTCGGGCTTCGCCAAGCCGGTGGGCACGCCCGCCAGCGTCGCGGCGACGGTTAGCTGCACGGTGGAGTTGTCAGAGCTGGCACTGCCCGGCCTGCCGGACAGGGTCGTCAGCGCGACGGTCACGAGTCCGCTTGATGTGTTCAGGGGGCGATGATGCGCCATCACGATGAGCGAGGTTCGGTCACGGTGTGGGGGGTGTTGATCGCGCTCGTGATCACCATGGTGATCGGCATCACCGTCGACCTGACCGGGCAGGTCAACGCCCAACAGAGGGCTCACGACCTCGCCCAGCAGGCGGGGCGAACGGCGGCGAACCAGGTGCAGGCAGGCCAGATCATGCGCGGCCAATCCCCGCAGATCGACACGGCAGCCGCCCGGACGGCCGCGGCGGCCTACCTGCATGCCGCCGGCGTCGAGGGCAGCGTGAGCATCACCGGACCGACCACCCTGTCGGTGCACGTCAGGATCGTCTACCAGCCGAAGTTCCTCGGGACGGCCGGCATCGGGCCCAAGACGGTCAGCGGCGACGCCACCATCCTGCTGTCGCGTGTCGTGAACGGAGCTCCCCGATGAACCCACCGCCTCGTCACCCTCGTCTGGTCGGACTTGCTGCCTTCGTCGCGCTCGTTGCCCTGCTCGTGGGGCTTCCTGCGGTGTTGCTGGCCCTCGGGTGGGGGCCGACTCCCTCCGGCCTGGACGGGTGGTGGGCGGCGCTCACCAGTCCGGATGACGGCCACCTGACCGTGTTGATCTTGAAGGGCGCCGCGTGGGTTGTGTGGGCACTGCTCGCGGTCACGATCCTCACGGAGGCAATCGCAGCCCTCCGAGGTCTGGAG
>JBAVKY010000047.1:0-13077 GCA_049688555.1 Propionicimonas sp. | reverse complement strand
CCTATTCGCTGATCGTTGAGCCCGGCACCCGGTTGGCGGCCAGGATGCGGCGCATGGAGCTGCCCGGCATCGACGACGACGTCCAGGCGGCCTACTACCTGATCGCCGAGGAACTGCTGACCGAGGCGGGCCTGAGCGCGTACGAGGTCAGCAACTGGGCGACCCCAGGAAACGAGTGCAGGCACAACCTGGCGTACTGGCGCAGCGACAACTGGTGGGGCATCGGCCCTGGAGCGCATTCACACGTGGGTGGCGTGCGCTGGTGGAACGTCCGCCACCCTTCGGGCTACAGCGCTCGCCTGGCGAGCCGGGAGAGCCCGGCGGAGGCCCGGGAAGTGCTCGACCAGGCCCAGCGCCGGATGGAACGAATCCTGCTCGAGCTCAGGCTGAGCGAGGGTCTCGACCTCGCGCTGCTCACCGAGTCGGAGCATCGTCGAGTAGCTGGGGTGGTCGAGGCCGGGTGGGGAGAGGTGAGCGACGGACGGCTGCAGCTCACCCTCAGCGGACGTCTGCTCGCGGACGGCATCTGCCGCGACCTGCTCGATTGAGCTCCTGGGCTGGTTTGGCGCATTCTGCAACGATTCGATAACGGGGCCGGGCGCCTGTGGGTTTCACAACAGTCCTGTAACAGAAGTGAGACATACGGGTGCTGAGATGATGCCTGCCACGTAGCCTTGCCCAACCGCGCAGCGGCAGGGTAGCTACTGCTCATCAGGAGGAATTGTGAACAAACGTACTTTCAAGGTCGCGGGCGTCGCGATCGTGGCGGCATCGCTTGCCTTCGCAGGCTGTGGCTCGCGTGAGCCCGCCGCGACGGGCGGGGCCGCGACCACCAAGGTTGCCAAGATCGGAGTCATCGCTCCGCTGTCTGGCGGCCTTTCGGCGCTGGGCCTCGGCATCCGGAACTCGGTGGACCTCGCCATCCGGCAGGCCAACGAGTCCAAGGCCATCCCGGGCTGGACGCTCGAACTTGCCGCCGAGGATGACGAGGCGAAGCCCGATGTCGGCAAGAACGCGGCGACCAAGCTCTCATCGGACGCCGCAGTGGTCGGCGTCGTCGGCACGCTGAACTCGTCGGTGGCGCAGAGCGTGATCCCGGTGCTGGACGCGGCCAAGATCGTCCAGGTGTCGCCGGCCAACACCAACCCCACCCTCACCAGGGGTGCTGACTATCTGACCAACCCGGTCCGGCCGAACGCCAACTACTTCCGGACCTGCACCACTGACGACGTCCAGGGCCCGTTCGCGGCGCAGTACCTGTTGGGCGTGGGCATCAAGAAGGTCGCCACCATCCACGACAAGAAGTCCTACGGCCAGGGGCTGGTGACCGAGTTCGCCAAGGCGTTCGCGGCTGGCGGTGGCACCGTGGTGGCCGCTGAGACCATCAACCCGGAGGATGACAGCTTCGCCGCGGTCATCTCCAAGGTAAAGGGTGCTGGTCCCGAGGCCGTGTACTACGGCGGCGAGTACCCGCAGGCTGGCCCGCTGTCGAAGCAGATGAAGGCTGCTGGGCTCAAGGTCCCGCTGATGGGTGGCGACGGCATTTTCTCCGGCGAGTTCATCAAGCTGGGTGGCACCAACGGCGATCTGGCGACCTCGGTCGGCGCCCCAGTCGAGACGCTGGCCTCGGCCAAGCCGTTCGTCGAGGGCTACAAGGCCGCTGGGTTCGCGGAGGGCTACGAGGCTTATGGCGCCTACGCCTACGACGCTGCCAACGCCATCATCAAGGCCCTGCAGACCTCGCTGGCTTCGGCCACTGATGCCAAGTCCGCCCGCGAAGCCACCATCAAGGCGATGGCCTCGGTGAGCTTCGAGGGCGCCACGGGCAAGGTCGCGTTCGACGAGTTCGGCGACTCGGTGTCCCGCGTCCTGACCGTGTACACCGTGACCGGCGGCAAGTGGGAAGCCAAGAAGACCGGCGAACTGAAGTAATCGAAGGACCCGTTGGCGTCCACCACCTGGTGGACGCCAACGGGATTCGTCCATAGACCGAAGGGGTGCGTGCCTACGTGTTGGACCTGTTCTTTCAGCAGCTGATCAACGGGATCTCCCTCGGGGCGTTGTACGCCTTGATCGCGGTGGGTTACACCGTGGTCTACGGGATCGTCCAGTTGATCAACTTCGCCCACGGCGAGATCTTCATGGTGGGTGCTTTCGGGGCCTTCGCAACCTGGATGATCCTCGGCCAGCCCACGGACTGGGGTCCGTCCGCGTCGCTGCTCATCCTGCTGCCGCTCATGCTGGCGGGCGGCATTCTGGTCGCAGTGACGGTCGCTCTGCTGACCGAGCGGTTCGCCTACCGGCCGCTGCGCAATGCCCCCCGGCTCGCGCCGCTGATCACCGCGATCGGCGTGTCGGTCTTCCTGCAGGAGTTCGTCCGACTCTTCTTCGGCAGGATCCCCGGCTTCCCGGACGCCAAGAGCGCAATCCCCTTCCCTGAGATAGCCGGCATCTCGGGCGAGATCGTCCATCTGGGTGGAGTGACCATCCAGATGCCTGCCCTGTTCACCGTTGGCGCCCTCGTGATCTGCACCGTGTTCCTCTGGTTCTTCGTCAACCGCTCGAAGACGGGACGCGCAATGGTGGCCACCTCACAAGACCCCGACACGGCACGCCTGATGGGCATCAATGTCGACAAGGTGATCGTCGCCGCCTTCGCGGTCGGCGCCGGGCTGGCGGCCATCGCCGGAGTCGCCCACGGCCTTAACTATGGCAACATCAACTTTCGAATGGGCTTCCTGGCCGGCCTCAAAGCCTTCACTGCGGCGGTCCTTGGCGGCATCGGCAACATCAACGGCGCGGTCGTCGGCGGTCTGGTGCTCGGGATCGTGGAAGCAATGGCCACGACCTTCATCCCCGGCCAGTTCGGGAGTTCGGCCTGGAAGGACGTGTGGGCGTTCGCGCTGCTCATCCTCGTGCTGGTGTTCCGGCCGCAGGGCCTGCTCGGCGCCAAGGTGGTGGACCGCGCATGAGGGCCTTCATCAGTGACGAAGCGAAGTTCACGTTCAGGTACCCGGCGCGGATAGTGGGGAGCCTCGGCGCCCTGATGATGATCGGATCCATCCTGCTGCCCTGGGCCTACCGCCACCAGGCCCTGGACGACGTGACCTGGTATGGCGCACCGTCGCCGCTTCAATCGGCCTTTGTGATCCTGCCGATCGTACTGCTGCTGTTGCTGACGGTACCGCTGGTGGGCAAAGCGAGATTGGGCCGGTTCGCGCGGGCCGTCGCCTGGAACAACTCAGCGAAGACCGCTTCCATCGCAGCGGTCGCGACCGTGGCGATCGCCCTCGCCGCCATCGCCGTCGAACTCGGTGGCCTGGCGAACGTTGAGATCGGTGGCTGGCTGGCCCTGGCCGGTGCAGCTGTGGCAGCCGTGGCGACTCCATTTCTTCCCGACTCACCCGAGCCGACTCTCGAGCGCATCCGTACCCCGAAGTGGGTGCAGATCACCGGGATCGCCCTCATGATGGGGGCGGTGCTCTTCACCGCATCCTTCGCGCTGAACCAGACCGATGCGGGCGCGTTCCTCACCTTTGTCGCTTTACTGGTCGGCCTGGTGCTGGTGCTGAAGCAGTTCGGTGTCCTGAGCTGGATCGGGATTGCCGCAGCCAACAACAATCGGGTCCTGGTGCTGTCGGCCTTCGTCGTGGCGTTCGCGTTTCCGTTCACCCAGAACGGGTCAGACGCGAACATGTCGATCGCCTCCCAGGTACTCATCTTCGCCGCCGCAGCCCTCGGCCTGAATATCGTGGTCGGTTTGGTCGGACTGCTGGATCTGGGCTACATCGCCTTTCTCGGTGCCGGAGCCTTCACGGCTGCGATCCTGTCGGAGTCGGCCTTCTCCACCCTCGATTTCAAGCCGCCCTTCATCGTGGTCGTCCTCATCTCAGGCACGGTTGCTTCCCTCCTCGGCCTGCTGATCGGAGCCCCCACCCTGCGGGTCTCCGGTGACTACCTGGCGATCGTCACCCTTGCGTTCGGTGAGATCTTCCGGATCACCATGAACAACCTGGACGGCAACGACGGTCCGAATCTCACCAACGGCTCCAACGGCATCTCGGGAATCCCCGACCTGGTCTTCTTCGGGTTCGACTTCGGGGAGGTGCACACGATCCTTGGGGTCGAGATCGGTCGGTTCGCCAACTACTACTGGCTGATGCTGCTGGTGATCGCCTTGATCATCGTGGTGTTCATGAACCTCAACTACTCCCGGATCGGGCGCGGGTGGGTGGCCATCCGCGAGGACGAACTGGCCGCGGAGGCCATGGGCGTGAACACGTTCGCGCTCAAGCTGCTGGCCTTCGCCGGTGGCGCATTCCTGGCTGGTGTCGCCGGTGCGGTGAAGGCCCACCATGACGTCTCGGTGACTCCCGACCAGTACGTGTTCCTGGAGTCCGCCTTCCTGCTGGCCGCGGTGGTGTTGGGCGGCATGGGGACCGTGATGGGCGTGCTGATCGGCGCCACCATCTTGAAGCTGCTGCCGGAGAAGCTGCGGTTCTTCTCCGACTACCGGCTGCTGCTGTTCGGCCTGCTGATGGTGGTGATGATGCAGTTCCGTCCGGAGGGCATCATCGCTGACGAGCGACGGCAGCTCGAGTTCCATGCCGAGGATGAGGAACTGGCCGAGGAGATCGAGGAAGAGCTGATCACCCACCATGCCCACTTCAACCCGGAGCGGAAGGGGTTCGACCTGTGACTCAGGTGATCAGTGGCTCCGGCCACCACGTCGACGCCAGCACCGTGCTGCTGCAGGCCTCCAATGTCACGATGCGATTCGGAGGCCTGACTGCGGTGAACAACGTCAGCCTCAGCGTCCACCCCGGCGAGATTTTCGGTTTGATCGGACCCAACGGCGCCGGCAAGACGACCTTCTTCAACTGCCTCACCGGGCTCTACAAACCGACCTCCGGTGAGGTCCGGTTCGCCGGCGAGGTGTTGCCGCCCAAGCCGCGGCTGGTGGTGCGCCGTGGCATGGCGCGCACGTTCCAGAACATCCGACTCTTCCATAACATGACAGCGCTCGAGAACGTGATGGTGGGCATGTACGGCCGCACCAAGACCAACGCGCTCGACGCGGTGTTCCGGTCGCCCAGGCACCGGCGCGAGGAGCTCGCCTCGACCGAGCGGGCGCGGGAACTGTTGGAGTTCGTGGGGTTGGCTGGATCGGCCGACACGCTCTCCCGCAACCTTCCCTACGGTGACCAGCGGCGGCTGGAGATCGCTCGGGCACTGGCCACCGAGCCGAAGCTGTTGCTGTTGGACGAGCCGACCGCTGGCATGAATCCGCACGAGACCAGGCAAGCCGAGGACCTGATCTTCAGGATCCGCGACCTCGGCATGGCCGTCTTGGTGATCGAGCACGACATGCGATTCATCTTCAACCTGTGCGACCGGGTCTGCTGTCTGGTTCGCGGCGAGGTTCTGGTAGAGGGCGTGGGTGCGCAGGTGCAGAACGACCCGCGGGTGATCGAGGCCTACATCGGCACCCCGACCGACGACCTGCGTGACGCCGGCGCCGATCAACCCAGCGACGATCCGGAGAAGGGGCAGGCGGATGCTTGAGGTCAAGGAGTTGGTGGTGGCCTACGGCCGCGTGAACGCCGTCAAGGGCATCAGTTTCACCGTCGACAAGGGCCAGATCGTGACCCTGCTCGGCACCAACGGCGCCGGGAAGTCGACGACGCTGCGGGCGATCTCGGGACTGCTCAAGCTCGTCTCCGGTGAGATCTGGTTCGAGGACGAACGCTTGGACGGGCTGCCAGCGCACAAGGTGGTCGAACGGGGCGTCGCCCAGTCGCCCGAGGGCCGGCGGCTCTTCAGGAAGATGTCGGTCGAGGACAACCTCAAGTTGGGTGCCTACTCCCGCAGGGACTCCAGCGGCATCAAGGTCGACATGGACCGCGTGTACGACCTGTTCCCAGTACTGGGGGGACGGCGCAGCGAGCCCGCCGGGCTGTTCTCCGGGGGCGAGCAGCAGATGTTGGCCATCGGCCGGGCGATGATGAGCCGACCGAAGCTGCTGATGCTGGACGAACCGTCGATGGGCCTGAGCCCCATCATGACCCAGACGATCATGAGGACGATCCGGGAACTTCAGTCCGAAGGGGTGACGATTCTGCTCGTGGAGCAGAACGCCCAGGCAGCCCTGTCCTTGGCTGACCGGGGGTATGTGCTTGAGGTGGGGCAGATCATGTTTTCCGACACCGGCCGCAAGCTTCTTGGCGACGATCGCGTGAAGCGGGCCTACCTCGGCGCCGACTGATCCCGGGGCGCCGGGCCCGAGGGCTCACGGCCACCCCCAGTGGCCACGCCTGTAACGACCCCCGTAGCCACCGTCCACCGCGCGAGCGGCCTCCTGCCTGCGACGCGCGGCGTCCCAGCTCAGTGACCTTGCGCCCCCTGGGCGACTTCGCGCGTGTTCTAGCACGCGCAAAGTCGGGTACGGGGCGCAGGGTGCGTTGGGGTTGGGGTTGGGGCTGGGGCTGGGACGCAGGGTGCGTTGGGGCTGGGGTGGGACGCAGGGTGCGTGGTGGTGATAGCGAGGGGATGGACGGGACGCGGTGGACGTCCGGTACGGGCTTAGGGTGTGGGTCCATGACCCGCTATGACCGTGACGTGCTGGCTTCCGGCTGGCAGCAGGCGCATCGGCGCCCGTCCGTGGAGACTCCTGTCGCGGTGGGTTTGGTGGTCGAGGAACCCACCTCCGGCTTCGTCGGGGCGATCGTCCGTTGGGAGAACGGACTGGTCGTTCTCGAGGACCGCAAGGGAGCCCGCCGCAGCTTCCCGTTTGGACCCGGCTTCTGGATCGAGGGGGCGCCGGTGGCATTGGTCGCACCCGCCCGCGTGCTGCCGTCGAAGCCCAGCCACACCGCGTCAGGCTCACGGATCGCCCCCACCGCTGCAGCGAGGGTGGCCAAGGCGTCGCGAATCTACGTCGAGGGTCGGCATGACGCTGAACTGGTCGAGAAGATCTGGGGCGACGACCTGCGCGTTGAGGGTGTCGTCGTGGAATACCTCGGAGGGATCGACGACCTGCCGGCCATCGTCGCCGAGTTCGGGCCCGAACCCGGTCGTCGGCTCGGGGTGCTCGTGGACCACCTGGTCACGGGCTCCAAGGAGACCCGGATCGTCGCGCAGATCCGCAGTCAGTCGGTGCTCGTCACCGGACACCCCTTCATCGACATCTGGCAGGGCATCCGTCCCGAACGCGTGGGCCTACCGGCTTGGCCGGCGATCCCTCGCGACGTGGACTTCAAGGTCGGCACCAGCCTCGCGCTGGGCAGGCCCGCTCGCACCCAGGCGGACATCGCCAGCACCTGGGCCTGGCTCCTGGGACGGGTCCGGGACTGGCGTGACCTCGAACCAGCCCTGCTTCGCGAGGTTGAACGATTGATCGATTTTGTCACCGACGGGCAGGAGTCCTAGTGCGCACCGAGGCAGTCTGTGAGCTTCTGGTGGAGGTGTCCGACCAGGTGATCATGCCCCGGTTCGGATCGCTGGCACTCGGCGACATCGAGGAGAAGAAGCCGGGTGATCTCGTCACGGTCGCCGACCGGGAAGCAGAAGACGTGCTATCACTCGTGCTGGCTGCGGAATACCCAGGTGCCCTGATCGTCGGCGAGGAGGGCGTCTTCGGCGACCCGACTCGACTTGACGCGTTGGCCGGCGCACAGCACGCCTGGGTGATCGATCCGGTGGACGGCACCCGCAACTTCTCGCGAGGCTCGCCGGAGTTCGCCGTGATGCTCGCCGAGTTGTGGCACGGTGAGACCGTCCGAGCATGGATCTGGCAGCCGGCCCATTCCCGGATGTACGTCGCCGAGCGTGGGGCGGGGGTGGTCTGCAATGGGGAGCCCATGCGGAACCAGCCCACCGGTCGGCGGGTTCCTCTGGGGGCCACCTACCTCCCGCTGCGCGGCGAGGCAGAGGCCAGTGTGGACATCCGACGATCGTGGGGCTCCTGCGGCATCGACTACCCGAAGTTGATCGACGGGGAGGTCGACTTCTTGTCCTACCGTTCCATGTTCCCGTGGGACCACCTTCCCGGAGCGCTGATGGTTCGCGAGTTCGGTGGGCGGATCGCCAGTGAACAGGGCGTCGAATACGCCCCCGGCGTGATCGGACGGCGCCTCATCGCTGCCATGACACCCCGGACCTGGACGACGGTGCGCGACGCGCTGGTGCTGATCAGTTGACGCTCGACGCTGGTTGCCGCCAGGTGGCACAGTAAAGACCGCAAGCTGCAAGAGAACCGGCCGCCGGCCAGGAGGAGCAATCGGATGACTGAGAATGACGACCTCAAGGCCCAGATGCGCGAAGCGCTGGATCGGAAGAAGGCCGGGCACGACGCCGGGGTCAGTGCTGAGGGACATGATCGTGCCAAGGGACCTTCGGAACGCGGGCGGCAGGGTGGCTCGCGCGAGTTTCGCCGTAAGTCCGGTGGCTGAGTCAACCTCACCGGGATCCTTCGCCTACGTCCGTTGAGTACACGCACTCTGCGAGGCTGCTAGACCAGCGGCAGCGTGGTTCGAGGAATCACACCTTCTGCGGCCAGTTGGGCGTAGGCCAGCGGCAGTACCTCGCGGACGGTGGCTTCATCAAAGGGCCACTGCCCAGCCCCGTAGGCCTCGGGCAGGCGGACGCCCTGACGGATGAGGTGATCGACCTGACCGTAGAGACCCGAGATCCTGGCCCGCTGATCGAAGGCGAACATCCTCTCGACCGGGTCGCCGTGGCCGGGCACGATCACCGTGTCCTCATCGATCAGCCCCAGGATGCCGTCGATGGCGCTGGGCCACTCCTTGAGGAAGCAATCGGGCCCGAAGTTGGGTGGGGCCGACTGCTCCAGCAGATCGCCGGCGAAGATCACGTTGGTCTCCGGGAGGATCGCCACGACGTCACCCTCGGTGTGCCCACGCCCGAAGTGGACGAGTTCGATCCGCCGTCCACCCAGATCGACGACCCGCGCCAAGCTGAACGGACGGTTCGGCTCGACCAACGCCGACGCCAAGAACCCCTGATTCCGCGTGAGGGCCACCAGGTCGGGATCGCCGAGGCGTGACAGGAGGCTCTCATGTCCGTAGGTGGCGGTGTCGGCGAAGGCGCCAAGGCCGAAGAAGTGGTCCCAATGCCAGTGCGTGACCACCACTGAGCCGACCGGCACGCCGGCAACCCGTTCGGCCGCCTCCCGGATCTCGGCCCCCTGCTCGGGGCTGCAGCCCGTGTCGATCACCAGGGCGGAATCTGCTCCCACCACGAGGCCGATGTTCACCGCGGCAGGTTCCGCCACCCCGCGGTAGACGCCATCGGCGAGTGGTTCGAATCCGCTGAAGCTCGCTACGGGCATGGGCCACACCCTAACGCGCCTCCGCTCGGCAGGGTGCGGCGGGGGGCGCGCCGCGGCGCAGGCAGGTGCGTCGGCGGCTGTGGGCGGGATAGACTGGCACTCCACCTTTGAGAGTGCCAAACCGCGCCCGCGCGCCAGGACGGGAGGAGGCCACAGCGATGCTCGATGATCGCAAGCTCGCGATTCTGCGGGCCATCGTGACCGACTACGTGTCGATGAGGGAACCTGTGGGCTCCCGGGCGCTGGTCGAGCGCTACCGGCTGGACGTTTCGCCAGCCACGGTGCGCAACGACATGGCGGTCTTGGAGGAGGAGGGGTATATCACCCAGCCCCACACCTCGGCCGGACGGATTCCCACCGACAAGGGCTATCGCCTGTTCGTCGACCGGCTGGGGGCCGTCAAGCCGTTATCGCTCGCCGAACGTCGGGCGATCGAGACCTTCATGTCTGGCGCCCTGGATGTCGACGACGTGGTGCGCCGCACGGTGCGGTTGCTCGCTCAGATCACCCAGCAGGTGGCCATCGTCCAGTACCCGATCGACCTCGGGGCGGTGGTTCGCCACCTCGAGTTGGTCCCGCTCGGAGCCCAGCGCGCGTTGGTGATCGTGGTCAGCTCGTCCGGACGGGTCGAGCAGCGGCCGATCGACGTCACCGGGTTCACCGACGAGGATCTGGCCGACCTGCGGGGGCGCCTGACCGGGGCCGTGCTCGGGCTGTCGTCGTCGCGGGCGATCGACGCGCTGACCGACCTGCTCGCAAGCCTGCCGCGCGAACTCGTCCCGCTGGGCAATGTGGCGGGCGCGGCGCTGTTCGACATGATGAGCGCGGATCCGTCCTCGCGGGTGGTGGTGGGAGGGGTGCCCAACCTGACCCGCTTCTCCGACCAGTTCGAAACCACGGTCAAGCCGGTGCTGGAAGCGCTGGAAGAACAGGTGGTGCTGCTGCGCCTGCTCGGCGAGGTGGGCTCCGGCGATGACGTCACCGTCCGGATCGGGCACGAGAACCCGTACGAGCCGCTGCAGTCGACGTCCGTGGTGGCTTCGGCGTACGGCAATGCTCCGGAGGTGTGGGCGACGTTGGGTATCGTCGGTCCGACTCGAATGGACTACCCCTCGACCATGGCGGCGGTGCGGGCGGTTGCCCGCTACGTCGGCCGGTTCCTGGCAGAAGGATGATGCGTGACCACTGACTACTACGCGGTGTTGGGCGTTCCCCGGGACGCCAGCGCCGAGGCGATCAAGAAGGCCTATCGCAAGCTGGCCATGAAGTTCCACCCGGACGTGGCCGACACCCCCGACGCCGCTGAGAGGTTCAAAGAGATCGGCGAGGCCTACGAGGTGCTCCACGATCCGAACAAGCGTGCCATGTACGACCGTGGCGGTGACCCGATGGGCTCCTCCGGTGCAGGCGGCTTCAACGGCTTCCCTGGAGGAATGGGGTTCGACTTCACCAACCTGGTGGACGCCATGTTCGGCGCCCAGGCCAGCCGCGGGCCGCGATCCCGAACCCGCAAGGGCCAGGACGCGCTCGTCCGGCTCACCTTGTCGCTGGCCGAGGCGGCGTTCGGGATCACCAAGCCGCTGCGGGTCGACACCGCAGTGGTCTGCCCCCAGTGCACAGGGACGGGAGCGAACCCCGGCTCGGAGCCAGTCACGTGTACCACCTGTCACGGCCAGGGCGACATCACCCAGGTGCAGCGGTCGTTCCTCGGCGACATTCGGACCAGCCAGCCCTGCCCCACCTGTCGCGGCTACGGCACCATCATCCCGCACCCCTGCGGCGAGTGTTCCGGCGAGGGACGGATCCGTAGCCACCGCACCATCAACGTGAAGATCCCGGCGGGCGTCAGCACCGGGAACCGCATCCACCTCGACTCCCAGGGTGAGGTTGGCCCCGGCGGCGGGCCGGCGGGCGACCTCTACGTCGAGCTCACGGTTGCCCCGCACGAGATGTTCAAGCGCAACGGCGACAACCTCGAGGTTGTCGTCAAGGTGCCCATGACAGCCGCTGCCCTTGGTACCGAGATCAGCATCGCGACGTTGGAGGCCGAGCGCGACGACCTCGACCCCGAGGCCAGCCGGGTCCCCGTGAGCATCCCCTCGGGCACCCAGTCCGGCACCAGGATCGCCATCCCCGGCAGGGGAGTGCCGAAGCTCCGCGGGGGTGGTCGAGGCGAGTTGGGCGTGACGCTGCTCGTCCAGACGCCCACGAAACTGGATTCCGAGCAGCGCGAGTTGTTGCGCAGGCTCTCGGCGCTGCGTGATGAGGCCCAACCCGAGGTGGCGGTCTCCAAGCACAAGGGACTCCTCGGGTGGTTGAAGGAGACGTTCGCATGACCGAGCCGCTGTTCCTGGGTGACCTGGATTCTCCCGAAGTAGGCCAACGTGTCCCGCTGCGCGGCGACGAGGGCCGTCACGCGTTTTCCGTCCGCCGGATCCGGGTCGGCGAGATCGTCTGCATCGGGGACGGGGCCGGCACGGCCGTCCGGGGACCGGTGGTCGAGGCAGGCAAGGGCGAGCTGGTCATTGAGGTGGCCGAGGTGCTGCGGGCGCGGACGGCTCCCGTCCGGTACGTGGCGGTGCAGGCGCTACCCAAGGGCGATCGCGCCGAGCTGGCCGTCGAGATGCTCACCGAACTGGGCATCGACGAGATCGTCCCCTGGCAGGCTGAGCGCTCGATCGTGAAATGGGCCCCAGAGCGGGTCGAGCGAGGGCTCTCGCGTTGGCGCATCGCCGCGCGGGAGGCGGCCAAGCAGTGTCGCCGGTTGCGCGTCCCCACGATCGCGGCCCCGATGACCACAGCCGAACTCGCGTTGCGGATCGAGCAGACGGCGCTGACCGCAGTCCTGCATGAGGCCGCCACCGAGCCATTGGCCGGGCTGAGCATGCCGGCCGAGGGGGAGATCATGTTCATCGTCGGTCCCGAAGGAGGGCTGAGCGATGACGAGGTCGCAGCTTTCGCGGCCGCAGGTGGGCACATCGTCTTGATCGCGGAGAGCGTGTTGCGCACGTCCACGGCCGGGGTGGTCGCGCTGGCGCAGCTGCAGGCGCTCGGCATCCGTGACGCCCGCTGAGGGCGGCTTCGGTTTCGTCCCCGGCAGCGTGCTGCCGAATGGGCTGGGCCGTAGCGGAGTGATCCAGACCCCACACGGCGAAATCCGGACGCCGGCTTTCGTGGCCGTGGGCACCAAAGCCACTGTGAAAGCCGTCCTCCCCGAAGCGGTCGCCGGGCTGGGAGCGCAGGCGGTGCTCGCCAACGCCTATCACCTCTTCCTGCAGCCCGGCTCGGACATCATCGATGCGGCCGGCGGGCTCGGCGCCTTCATGAACTGGTCGGGCCCCACCTTCACGGATTCGGGTGGTTTCCAGGTGATGAGCCTCGGCGTGGGTTTCAAGAAGGTGCTGGCGATGGACGTCGTGGGGCTCGCCGACGACCAGGTGATCGCGGAAGGCAAGACCCGTCTCGCGCACGTCGACGACGACGGGGTGACGTTCACCTCTCACCTGAACGGCGACCGCCACCGCTTCACCCCCGAGGTATCGATGCGCATCCAGCACGAGCTCGGCGCCGACATCATGTTCGCCTTCGACGAGTGCACCACGTTGATGAACACGCGTGATTACCAGGAAACCTCGCTGGCCCGGACGCAGGCCTGGGCAGTGCGGTGCCTCGCCGCCCACGCCGAACTGACGGCCGGTCGATTCGACAAGCCGTATCAGGCGCTGTTC
>JBAVKY010000046.1:0-3504 GCA_049688555.1 Propionicimonas sp. | reverse complement strand
CCGGCGCGGTTGTACCAACTGCGATCGAAGATCACCACCTCCCCCGCAGCCGGGAAGTGGGCCATGTACCGCTGAACGTACATCTGCGACTTCTCCCGATCGCTGGGCGCGGGCAGGGCGACGACGCGGAATACGCGCGGGCTGACCCGTTCGGTGATCGCCTTGATGACGCCACCCTTTCCGGCGGTGTCGCGGCCTTCGAACACGATGCAGACCTTGGCGCCGCTCGTCTTCACCCACTCCTGCATGGCAACGAGTTCGCCGTGCAGGTGCCGCAACTCCTTGAGGTACTCCTTCTCCTTCATGGGGGGCGCCGGAACGGGGGCCTCGCCGGTGGTCGTGGTCGGGGACGGCCGGAGTGCGACCACCGGTTTGGTCGCCTTGAATGGCCGTGAGTTCTTCCCCTTGGGCTTCTTGTTCGCCTTTCCCATCTCAGCTACCTCCACGTCAATCGATGATTGCCAAAGCCGTCCCGGCGGCCGCCGGGATCACTGGCCGCGCTGCGGTGCGACGACCTGGGCGGGGTCGAGAGTGACGGCGGTCGCCTCGGCCTGCCGCCGACGACGCGGGATCTTGCTCAGTTCGACGGCGACTGGCACCAGCAGGGCCAAGCCGAGGCACGCCAACCACTCACGTCCGGTGAGGGAGGTGGTGAGCAGCAGCTTCTGCATGAAGGTCCATTCGACGGCCACGACGGTGATGGCGGCCGGGATGGCCAGGGTCTTCACGGCGCCGAGCAAGGGGGCTCCCAGCCCCGGTTCGGGGTCGCGGCGCAGGACCAACCCGCTGAGGATGGTGCCGAAGGCCATCACGACGAAGGCCGTGGTCATCCGCACGCTGGGCTGATCACCGGCCAACTCGCCGGGGCCGAGCATCAGGGCCGCCAAAGTCGCAACGAAGAGGATGCCGCCGAAGAGGAGCCACTGCCGGATGGAGGTCGGGTTGGACAGCTTCACCTTGGGGTCCCTGGGCGGCCTGCTCATCAGGCGGGATCCGGCCGCCTCCTGCATGATCACGACCACGGGGAAGATCGAGATGAAGAAGTTGAGGAACAGGATCATCAACGGGGTGAGGGCCATACCGCCGTTGATGTTGAAGATGCTGGCACACAGGAAGAGCAGCACCAGCGACAACAGCTGCGACATCTGGTAGCGGATGTAGTTGACGATCTTCTCGTAGGTGCTGCGCCCCAGACTGATCGCGGTGACCAGCGTCCCGAAGTTGTCGTCGGTCAGGATCATCTTGCCGGCCTGCTTGGTGACTTCGCTGCCCGACCCCATCGCCACCCCGATGTCCGCCTGTTTCAGGGCTGCGGCGTCGTTGACGGCGTCGCCGGTCATCGCCACGATGTCACCGCGCTCCTGCATCAGGCGGGCCAACCGCAGTTTGTCCTGCGGTGTGACCCGACCGAACACGTGGAGTTTGGGCAGG
Organism: Propionicimonas sp.; assembly: GCA_049688555.1. Classification (GTDB taxonomy): domain Bacteria; phylum Actinomycetota; class Actinomycetes; order Propionibacteriales; family Propionibacteriaceae; genus Propionicimonas. The sequence continues at coordinate 2,073 of JBAVKY010000046.1, read as the reverse complement.
GCCTCGGTCAACTCAGCATCGCTCATCGCGGCGATCTCGGCCCCGCTGATGGCACCCTCGCCGAGGCCGAGTTCGGCACCGATCGCGGCTGCGGTGATGGCATGGTCGCCGGTGATCATCCGAACCTCGATGCCTGCGCCGCGGGCGATTCGCACCGCCTCGATCGCCGAAGGCCGCAGTGGGTCGATGATCCCCACCATGCCGATGAACTGCAGCGAGTCGACGAAGGACATCGGATCGGCCACAACGTCGGATTCGTGTCCGGTCACGTCGCGAACCGCGAACGCGATCACCCGTAGGCCCTTCTCGGACAGCTCGCGGTTGGCGGCCAGGATCGCGTCCAGTTGAGCGGCGATCGGCACGACCCCGTCCGGGGTGGCGGCTTCGGTGCACCGGTCCAGGACCACGTCTGGTCCGCCCTTGACCAGTTCGAGCAGTTGCACACCACCCTCGGAAGGGGCGTTGTGGAACGTGGCCATGAACTTGTAGGCGGAATCGAAGGGCACTTCGGCCACCCGCGGGTAGGCACGACGAGTCTCCTCCGCATCGACGCCGAGCTTCGCGGCGAGTACCACCATGGCCGCCTCGGTGGGGTCACCGATCACGGCACCATCGTCAGAAACGGTGGCGTCGCTGCACAGGCAGAGCCCGTAGGCAAGCCTGGTGAAATCGGGCGCCGTGTCCCCGGCGGCGGCCCGGATGTTGCCGGTCTTGCTGTAGCCGTCTCCTCCGACGGTGTACCAGTTTGACCGGACGTACATCGTGCGGACCATCATCTCGTTCATGGTCAGGGTGCCGGTCTTGTCCGAGTTGACCGAACTGGTCGCTCCCAGCGTCTCGACGTCGGTCAGGTTCTTCACCACGGCCTTGTGCTCAGCCAACTGTTTGGCGCCGTGGGCCAGCATCGCCTGCACGAAGGTTGGCAGCCCGGTGGGGATCGCCGAGACGGCCATCGCCACGCCCAGCATCAGGACCGACTCCAGCGTCTGGCCCCGCGCCACCCCGATGACCACGATCAGCAGCACCGCCGCCCAGGCGATCGCGCCCAGGACCTTGGTCAGCGAGTCGAGTTCGCGCTGCAGCGGGGACTTGCTCGGTGCCACCGCGGACAGCATCGTCGCGATCTGGCCCATCTGGGTCTTCATGCCGGTCTCGGTGACCACCATCGCCGCGGTGCCCCGGGTCACCGAGGTGTTCTGGAACACCATGTTCGTTCGGTCACCGAGGGCGACCTCGTCCCGTGCCAGGACGGCTGGGTCCTTGCTGATCGGCGCGCTCTCGCCGGTCAGCGCCGCCTCCTGCGTTTCCAGTGTCGCCGAACGCAGCAGCCTTCCGTCGGCCGGCACGATGTCTCCGGATTCCAGGTTGACGATGTCGCCAGGGACGAGGTCAGTGGCACTCACCAGCAGGAGGGTCCCGCCGCGGACGACCTTGGCCTGCGGGACCTGCATCTTGGACAGCGCGTCCACGCTTGCTCGAGCTTTCATCTCCTGCTGGGTGCCCAACACCACGTTCAGCACCACGAGCAGGGCGACGACCACGCCGGTCGACAACTGTCCGATGAACACGCTCACCGCTGCCACCGCGATCAGCATCAGGTTCATCGAATCCTTCAGCTGCAACAGCGCTACCGCCCAGACAGACGGCGATGGCTCAGCCGCGATCACATTTGGGCCGTAGGTGGCCAGCCGACCGGCCGCCTCGGTTGGTGACAGGCCCGCCGCAAGATCGGTGCTGAGTTCTGCCACCACGGACTCGGCGGGCTTGTTGAACCAGGTCGCGACTTCCTGGGAAGGCTTGGGGTGTTGATCACTCATGTGGGTTGAGCCTTTCTAGCCGGCCGGTGACGTTTTCGCGTCCTGCTTTGGGATGAAGACGCTTCGAAGAATCAGCAATATCGATGCCGTCACGGGACCGGCCACCAGGGCACCCAATAGCCCGAGCAGGGTTGCCCCGATCATGGCGCCGATCAGGACCAGTGATCCAGGCACCGAGATCGCGCGGGTCATGATCCGCGGAGTGATCACGTAGGCCTCGACCTGCATGTAGGCGAAATAGAGGACGGAGAAAGCC
>JBAVKY010000045.1:0-21729 GCA_049688555.1 Propionicimonas sp. | reverse complement strand
GGCCGGCCCGGCCGAGGGCCGAGCGAATCCGGTGTGACAGTTCCCCGGCCGCCTTGCGGGTGAAGGTGAGTCCGAGCACGCCGTCCGGCCGCACGGCGCCACTGCCGACCAACCACACGACCCGGGCGGCCATCACCGTGGTCTTGCCGGATCCCGCACCGGCGATGATGACACCAGGGGCGAGATCGGCGGTGATCGCGGCCAACTGCTGCTCTGAGAACCCGATTCCCAGCAGGTCGGCGAGCTCCCCGGGAGTCCGCAGTTCGCGGCTCATCGCAGCACCTGCTCGCCACGACCGGACGCAGGACAACTGTCCGCGAAGGCGCACCGTCGACACTGGGGGCCAGGCGCCGCCCGATACTGGCCCTCGGCGGCCACGGCTGCGGCCTGCGAGATCCGCTGGTGAACCCAGGTCGGGAAACCGACCTCCTCCGGGTCGTCGCTCAGGTGCGGGCGCAGGCTCAACGGCTCCTGGCTGAACTCCCTCGGCAGGTCGTCGCGGGCCCCAGGCTTGCGCAGGAACACCGCGGCAGCGCCGGCTGAACCGCCAGCACCGTGCGAGCCATCGACCGCGAAAGCACCTGCCTCCACGGCGAGCTGGTAGATCCCCAGCTGTTCCATCCCGGCAACCTCGACCTTGGTCGGCGCGACCCGACCCGTCTTGAAGTCGACCACCCGCAGCAGTCCGAGGGGTGTTCGTTCCAGCCGGTCGACCGTCCCAGCCACTGTCACCACGTGCTGCCCGGCGTCGACTGTCATCTCGAACGGCACCTCGGTGCCGACCAGCTCGTTGGGACGCTGCTCCCGCCACGCCAGAAAGCGCTCGACGCACACCTCGGCCTCGGCACGCTCCACCGCCGACAGCCAGCCGGCCTCGAACCTCAGGTGCTGCCAGGCGGCGTCCAGATATGCCCCGACTTCGCCGAGGTCCGGCCCCGTGCGGTTGGCGTGTTGCACGACCAGATGGATCACCGATCCCAGGGACGCACTCACCACCGGCGGCCCGCCGGCCCGAGCTGAACGGTTCAGGAAGTACCGACGCGGGCAGGTGAGGATCTCGCCCACCTGGCTGGGGCTCAGCCGGATCGATCCGGCTTCGCCACGAGCCGGGCTGGACACCTCACGCACCCCCCACCACCTCGAAGGGTCCGCCGCGGGCACGAGCGGACGCCCCGCGTCGTCGGACGCGGACGCCAGGCGCGCGAGCGCAGCCGCCGCGCCCTGCCGTTCGCCCAGTGGAGTCCCGGGTTCAAGCAGCACCCGTCGCAGCCGCGCCACCAGGCCCGGCAAGGTGACCGGCGGCCCGTCGATCGCAGGATGAGGGTCCACCCCCAACTCCCCGACGAATCGGGAAGGCTGGTTGGCCTCACCGTCGACGCCGACCGTCGAGGTGACCATGAGTTGCCTGCGCGCCCTGCTGCAGGCCAGGTGGAACAGTCGGCGTTCATCGGCCAGTTGCTCCCGCGGATCCGCCCGGGGGCCAATCCCGGAGCTGGTCAACCGCTGCGGCTCCAGCACCGAGCTCACTCGCCGACCGGGCGGCCAGGCCCCTTCCTGAGCTCCTGCTACCACCACGACGGACCACTGTCGTCCCTTGGCCCGGTGAACGGTCAGCACCTGCACCCCGCGGGCGGCCAGTCGTGACTCCCGCTCCCGGTCGGCCGGGATCTGTTGGGAGGCGACCTCCGCCAGGAATGCCCGGATCGCGGTCGCTCCCTGGCCCGTCGCCGTGTCACCAGCGAGCTCGAAGAAGGCCAACACCGCATCCAGATCGCGGTCAGCCTGCCGCCCAGTCTGGCCGCCTCGCAGGGACTCATCCCGCAATCGTGCCGGCCAGTTGGAGCCGCGCCACAGTTGCCAGGCGACCTCGTCCGGCCGACGCTCGGCGTCGCAGGCCTCTCGCGCCGCGTCCAGCAGCCGCACGAATTCGACCAGACGGCGCTGCTGCGGGCTCGTCGCTGCGGCAGCCCACCCCGGGCCGTTGAGGGCGGCTGCCAGCACCTCGGCGGTGGACGGAATCCCACCCGTCTCGAGGGTTGCCCCCCGGTGCGCGGCCCGCCACTGTCGGACGAGGTGCCGCAGGCTGATCGGGTCGAACCCTGCCAGCGGCGAGGTGAGTAGACGCTCCGCCTCAGACGGCTCGACGGTTCCCCGCTCGACGACTTCGAGGGCAAGCAGCAGCGGCCGAACCGCCTGGCTGGCAGCCAGCACGATCTCGTCTGCGGCGACGTCCACCGGGACCCCAGCCGCGGCCAGCGCCCGGGCGACCAGCGGCAGCTGAGCCCGTCCGGAACGCACCAGCACTGCCATGTCGGAGTACTCGATACCCTGCAAGAGGTGAGCCCGCCGGATTCGGGTCGCGATCGCCGCCGCCTGGGCGGCCTCGCTGGAGCAGGTCACGACATCGACCGTCCCGGCGCCTGGGGCAGGTGTCGCCGGCAACGGACGACCGCCGGTCTGCGGCAGCCTCGCGGCGATCCGAGCTACCACGGCGGCGACCTCAGTGACCATCCGGTGGCCCTCGGACAGTTGCCGGACCACGGCCGGTGCTCCGGTGCTCGACGTGAAGATCGCTGGGAAGTCCGTGGCGATCCGGGGATGAGCACCGCGAAAGGCATTGACCGCCGACAACGGATCCGCGGTGGCCAGAATCGATTCGCCGGGCGGGACAAGCGCCCGAACCAGGCCCACCTGGGCCGGATCGAGATCTACCACGTCATCGACCAGAACGGATCCCAGCTCGGCCAGCAGTGAGGCCGCGACCTCGGGATCGGCCACCAGGATCCGCGCGCGGTGGACGAGTTCTGCATAGTCGAGGACCTGTTCCGCGTCAAGGACATCGAGGTACTCGGCGAAGAACCGGCCAACCGCGACCCATTCCGGCAGGTCGGCCGCCTCGCCGAACCTCACCACATCCTCGGGATCCAGGCCGAGTTGCCGCGCCCGCGCCAGCACCCCCCTGACCTGGCGCGCGAACCCGCGCGTGTCGACCGCTTGCCGAAGGCTTACCGGCCAACCTGCGGCGGACTCTCTGAGCAACTCCCGCACCCGGAACTCCTGCTCGGGCGCCGTCAGCAGCCGCCGTCCGGCGTCGTCGTCGGAGAAGCGTTCCACGAGATTGCGACACAGGGCATGCACTGTCGTCACCGCAGGCTGGCTGGTTCGTCCCACGCCAAGGGCGATCCGGTTGCGCAGGCCGCTGGCCGCCGCCCTGGACGTCGCAATGACCAACGGGGGGCGATCCCCGCTGCGCAGCGCTCGGACCGCCGCGCGCGCGACCAGCGACGTCTTCCCGGTGCCGGGAGCGCCGAGCACCAGCAGCGGACCCGTCCATTCCCAGAGCACGGCATCGACCTCGTCGACCGGCCCACTCCCGCGTTCGGGCGTGGCCAGTCTGGCTGGGCTGACCGTTGATGCATTCACGGAACATATCGAACCAGTCGCAGCCGACAGTTTTCACCACCGCCCATGGCGAAGGGTGCAGCGGGCCTGGACCCGCTGCTCGACCGTGTGACAGGGTGACCTTCTTGCCGATCAGGGCGGCCGGCCCCGATCCGACGCGTGAGGAGCAGCAGGAGATGCCCCCCGACACTCTCGCCGAGGTGGCCGGGCGTGTCCTCACGCTGAGTAACCTCGACAAGATCCTCTACCCGAGCGGGTTCGCCAAAGCCGAGGTGATCAGCTTCTACCACGACATCGCACCGGTGCTGCTGCCCCACCTGCACGATCGGGCGGTCACCCGGGTCCGGTTCCCCAACGGCACGGCCGAGGCGTCGTTCTTCGAAAAGAACGCCCCCGCGGGCACTCCCGAATGGGTGCGCACCTGCCGGGTGACGGCGTCCCGCACCCCCATCGACTACCTGGTGGTGGATGAGCCTGCCACCTTGGTGTTGCTGGCGAACCAGGCTGCCCTCGAACTCCACACCCCCCAGTGGCGGATCGCTGACCAACCGCCGGAGCCTTTCGTGGTGGACGGTGCCACCCTCGCCGACCAGGTGATGGTCGACCTCGACCCTGGCCCGGGGGTGACTCTGGCCCAGAGTGCGACCGCTGCGCTTGAGGTAGCCAACGTGCTTGCTGCCGAGGGGTTGCTCCCGGTGGCCAAGACCAGTGGCGGCAAGGGGCTTCAGGTGCTCGCCGCCATCCGTCCCACCCCGGCGGACCGCGTCCTCGATCTCGTCCGGCGCCTCGCGGTCACCATGACGCAGCGGCATCCCGATCGCTACGTCGCCACTCAGGCCCGCGACCAGCGCGAGGGGAAGATCCTCATCGACTGGTTGCAGAACCAGTCGGTGCGCAACACCATCAGCGTCTACTCCCTTCGGGGACGCGAGCGTCCGACTGTCTCGACCCCACTGTCGTGGGACGAAGTAGGAGCGGCGACCGAAGGGGCCCCGCTGGACTTCTCGCCCGGCGATGTGCTCGGACGGGTAGCTCGCTTCGGCGATTTGGCAGCCGATCTGCTGCTGACAGATCGTCCCCCGCTCAGGGATGCACCGGGGCCATCCCCCACCACCTGACGAACCCACAATGCGGCCGCTCGCGTTACCGAGGCGACTAGATTGGTGGCGGCACGTCACGACCCTGAGAGGCACCACATGAGCACGCCCGCCCAACCAGCCGCTGGCGCGGCCCAGGCCGCCCCGCTCGCCCCGCCCACCATGCTCGACCTGACAGCTCCGGCACCACCGCCGGTCGTCACCGAGACCCAGGCTCCGGCGATGGCCCCGCAGGTCGAGGCCGCCCAGGTGCCCGTCCTGGATGCGAAGGTGGACGAGTTCCTGACCGCACTGGCCAGCGCAGAGGAGAAGTCCCCGACCTTCGCCGCGCAGGCCGACGCCGTGCGTTCAATGGGTGACATCGACATCCGCAAGGCAGCCGAGACGTCGAACCGGTTGCTTCAGACTCCCGTTCGGGCGGTGCAGAGCGGAGGGCTGGCCGAAGGTTCGAAGGTGGGCCAAACCCTGCTGCAGTTGCGCCGGACCGTTGAGGAGCTCGATCCCAGCGCCGCCCGCGGCTCCAAGAAGTGGTTCAAGAAGATGCCGTTCGGCGATCAGATGACCGACTACTTCCGCAAGTACCAGAGCTCGCAGGATCACCTGAACGGGATCCTGCACGCGCTGCGCAGCGGTCAGGACGAGCTGTCCAAGGACAACACGGCGCTGAACATGGAGAAGCAGAACCTCTGGACGGTGATGGGACGGCTGAACCAGTACGTCTACATCGCCGAGCGGCTGGACGCCCGCCTGTCGGCCCAGATCGCCGAAACGGAAATGGTCGACCCCGAGAAGGCCAAGACCCTGAACCAGGACGTGCTGTTCTACGTCCGCCAGAAGCACCAGGACCTGCTGACCCAGCTTGCCGTCTCCATCCAGTCCTACCTGGCCATCGACATCATCATCAAGAACAACACCGAGCTGATCAAGGGCGTCGATCGAGCCTCCACCACGACCCTGTCGGCGCTGCGCACCGCCGTGATCGTCGCGCAGGCGCTAGGCAACCAGAAGCTGGTGCTCGACCAGATCACCGCGTTGAACACCACGACATCAACGATGATCCAGCGCACCTCGGAAATGCTGAAGGAGAACTCGGCGCAGATCCAGGAGCAGGCCGCCTCGTCCACGATTGGGCTGGAGCAGTTGCAGGCTGCGTTCGCCAACATCTACGAGACGATGGACTCGATCGACCAGTTCAAGATGCGCGCGCTCGACACCATGGCTGCCACCATCGGCACGCTGGAGGTCGAGGTCGTCAAGAGCCGTCAGTACCTGGAACGCGTCGCGCAGGCGGATGCTCGGGCGCAAGAGACACCGTCGATCTCGATCGATCGGTAACCAGACACCGCCATGGGCTTCTGGGACTGGCTGCGAGGACGTGAAGCCGAGGGGGATTCGCCTCCGGTCGTCGAGATTGCAACGGCGCCGACCCCCGCTGATATCGCCAACTCGCTGGATCGCGTCGAGGAGTTGGTGGCCGATCCCGCGATCCCCGCCGTGGTGCGCTCCCGGGCGCAGCGCGTGACCGCCACGATCCGCAAGGCGGTGCCTCGGCTCGGACTGCTGGGCCTGGGCAGCTATGACGCCTATTCCGTTGTCGCCACCGCGACCGACTACCTGCCAGAAGCGATCGGCGCGTACCTGAGACTGCCACGCGACTGGGCCGACTCGCGTCCGGTGGAGGGTGGCAAGACCTCACTGCTGCTGTTGATCGACCAACTCGACCTGCTCTCGACCACGATGGACAAGATCTACGACGCGGCCAACCGAACCGATGCCGAGGCACTGATCACGCACGGGCGTTTTCTGCAGGACAAGTTCGGCCACGCCCCAGCGCCACCCCTGGCGCCTCCGACGACCTCGCCCGCGGCACCGACCAACCCCCTCGATCTGGAGCCCTGGTGAGCACGAACGACCTTTCTGCTGCCCTCACGAAACTGGTCAGGGCGGCCGAGAAGGCCGGCATCGACCCGGCCCAGGCAGGAGCAGAGGGACGCCAGCTGGCGGCTGCCATCGCCGAGTCGAATCGGGGGGCCTTCGTCGATTGGTCTGCTGCGGTGGGCCTCCCTCCTGCGGCAGCCGCCTTCTTCGAGGCCGCGCAAAAGGGACGGCGCTACCGCAGCTCAGCGACCCCGACCGCCTCCCAGGCCAGTGCCAGCGGCAGTCGGGCGGCGGCAGCCTATCGCCAGGCTTTGGTCGAGGTTTGCACGGCGGCCGCACTACTCGGTGAAACCGGTCCGCAGAGCCTGGGGGCTGCCCAGCTCGCTGCCGCTGCCCAACGGGGGGCTACGGCACCGCTGCGTCCGTCATCGCCGATGCCCGGGGCCACCGGCGCCATGAGCCTGGACGAGAGCCAGCGGCGGTTCGAACGCCATGCCCCCACCATCCTGAACGATGTGCTGCAGCGGTTGTCGGAATCCTCGGAACGACTGCTCGACCTCAACCGGGTGGACGCCCATGGCCCCGGAGCAATTCCAGGACTCGGTGCCACCGCACCGCGGTTCCCCACCCCTCAGGATCCGCCGGCGCCTGCCCGGGTACCTGGCGCTCCCGCCGGAACCCCAGCCCCCAGCCCGACCCCGCCGGCCGAGCCGGCTCTGGCTGAGCCCCCGGAACCGGCCGAACCGGACAAGACCGTCGAGGAGTGGCTCGCCGAACTCGATGAGCTGATCGGCCTGTCCAGCGTCAAGTCCGAGATTCGGCGCCAGACGGCCATCCTGCGCGTCGACGCGTTACGCACGAAGGCCGGCCTGAAGAGCCCCACGATCACCCGACACCTGATCTTCACCGGCAATCCGGGTACCGGAAAGACCACGGTCGCCCGCATGGTCGCCGGGATCTACAAGGCCATCGGCCTGCTCACCAAAGGGCAACTGGTCGAAGTGGACCGTTCGGAGCTGGTGGCGGGGTACCTCGGCCAGACCGCCATGAAGACCGCTGAAGTTGTCGGCAAGGCCATCGGCGGGGTGCTGTTCATCGACGAGGCCTATGCCCTCAACGGCGACCAGTACGGCGACGAGGCCATCAACACCCTTGTGAAGGAGATGGAGGACAACCGCAACGACCTGGTCGTCATCGTCGCGGGCTACCCCGCCCCAATGTCCGCCTTCATCTCCCAGAATCCCGGGCTGGCAAGCCGGTTCCGCACCGAGATCGAATTCCAGGACTACACCGACGACGAGCTCGCCCGGATCTTCACGCAGATGGCCACCAAGGCCGACTACGACCTGGGCGTTGGATGCCTGGCCGAGTTCGGTCGGCAGCTGGCCGCCCAAGTCCGCGACGAGACCTTCGGCAACGGACGGTTCGCCCGGAACGTCTTCGAGGCGGCCATCGGCAAGCATGCCTGGCGGCTCCGGGAGATCGCCGAACCCTCCCTGGAACAGCTGCGCGTCCTGCTGCCCGAAGACCTCGCCCCGGAGCCCCAGCCGACCGTGGCATGGCCGGTCAGTGACGAGACCCCGGCGCAGGTCCCCCCCTCATGACAGTCCCGCTGACCCCATTGCGTACGGCAGCTGCCGGTCTATCCGGTCGAACCGGTCAAACCCCGCGCCGGCTTCGGGTGTGGCAGTTGGCAGTCGCCGCGATGGCGTTGCTGCTGGGCGGCGTGGCGGCGATCACCATGGCCACCCTGTCCAGCCAACTCCAGCAGGCATCCGCCCACGCCTACCAGTACGTGCGTGCCGGCGACATCCAACGACAGCTGCTGGGAGCCCACGCCGCTTCGGCAAGGGCCTTCCTGGCCCGCTCCGACGCGGATGCCAAGGGCATCAACCAGGAGGCGGCACAGGCGCGGGAGACGGCCGCCACGCGGATCGTCGAGATGGCAGCCCAGCGCACCGACCTCGACGGATCACTGGAGTCGCTGACCCATGACGTGCTGCGGTACGCCGGGCTGGTGGACGCCGCCCAGCAACACCGGGGTGAGGACATCGGACGCGCCAGCTTGTCGGCCGCGAACCAGGTGCTGGAGTCCTCTCTGCTGCCGACCACGGACGCTCTCCAGAGCGCACACCTGGCGGCCGCGCAACCCGCGGGTGGCTGGGTGTGGGTGCTCCCGGTTCTCGCCTGGTTGACCGTGATCGGCCTCGCCTGGATCAGCGTGCTGGTGGCCCGGGCGAGCCACCGGGTCTTCAACACCGGCCTGGTGCTGGCAGGGGTCTTCGCCGTGCTGATCGCCTTCGGTTCGGTGTCGATGGCGAACGGGCAGGCGAGTCCGAACGCGACCACCGACGGTCTGGCCAGGGTGTCGGCGCTGGCGACGGCCCAGCGTTCTGGTGCGCAGGCCTACGCCCTGGCAGCCAATTCCGCCGCCACCAGGATCTGGACCGGCGATCCGGCGGTCGCCTTCCACGAACTCATCTCGCAGGGCACCCAAGCTCTCGACCCCTCGCTCGACAAGACTCTGATCGACCGCCTCAAGGAGCTTGCGACCGCCGGCACCCCGGCGATCACTCACGCCAAGGCGCACGCTTGGGCCGAAGCCGAGGCCGCCATCCTGTCCGTCCAGCCTGACGCCGTCGGGCCTGCCTCGGCCAGGGTCCAGACCCAGGCGGTCGCTGACCTGACCACGGCTCTGGAGAGCCTGCGGACCGCCGTATCCGGCCAGGCGTCGGCGACGGTCGTCCTCGGTGCGCTGTCCGTGATCGGGACCCTCGGCATCGCCGTCGCTGGGATTCGGGGGCTCAATCAACGGCTGAAGGAGTACCGATGACCACTGTTTCGCCCACACCTCCCGGGCAGCTGGGTGTCGCTGCGCGACCGTCCGACCTGCTCGACTACCTCGGGAAGCTGGACGCCTGGGTCACCCAGCGCCGCAGTGAACTGAACTCGCTCGACGAGCAGATCGTTGCGACGCAACGCCAAGCCGAGCTGACCGCGGACGTCTCGCTGGCCCTCGCCCTGTGGCAGGCCGTGAAGAGCCGCCAGGACCTGATCCTGCGGACCTGGGATTCGGGGCGGGTGGGCCACGGTGAGCTTGAGGGTCTTTCCGGCCTGATCTGGGGACGTCTCGACACCGCCGGTTCCAGCCTCCAACGCCTGCAATCCATGGCCGTGTCCTTGCCGGAAGCAGGCCGCCTGTGTGACGCCTTGGTGGCCCAGCTCCGCACCCGCCTCAACACCGACCCTCATGCCGAACAGCAACTGCTTCGGCTGCGTGACCTGAGAGCCCAGCTGGAACGCATTCGCGACCAGATCGCGTTGGAGCCGCCGTCGCTGGCCCCGGCAGCGACGGCCCGGCTGGACTCGATGCGCGCTCGCGCCGACGAACTCAGCGCCAAGCGTCAACGCGGCGGCGATATCGGTGGCCTGCTCGGACCACTGGAGATCGACGCGGCCCGTCATGAGCGAGACCTCATCGTGGGGTCGGCGCAACGCCGTGAAGGCCGGGATCTGGTGACGCGCGCCCGCGAGCAACTGGCCGGGCTGACCGTCCGCGAGCAAGCCGTTCGACAACTGGCCGACCAGGCGTCGCTGCGTATCTGGCCAGCCCCCCAGCAGGGCGTTCCAGCACTAGCTGGCCTGGGGTCGATGCCGAACACCAAAGCCGCGCTCACGGAGTACCTGTCAGCTTTGGAGGGCTATGCCCACCAGCTTGAGGCCAGCCAACGCGTCTACAGTGCAGCACTCGATGAGGCTCAACGGGCCAAGGACCTCCTGTCCGCCCTGACCGCGAAGGCCGCAGCCCTGGGTCAGGCCACCGACCCGACGCTGGTCGACCTGGCCGAACTCACCAGCCGGCAATTCACCCCGGACGTGCCAGTCGTGCTCAGCGTGGTCAACCACCTCGTTGGTGCCTACTCGGCTCGGCTCGACTTCCTCAAGACCACCCGCCCAGCTTCCGTGGGAGGGACGCCATGAGGTGCGCCCAGCCTGGTTGCACCGGTCGCATCGTGGACGGCTACTGCGACGTCTGCGGTATGCCGGGTAGCCCCACCACGATGCCGGTTGGCCGCGGCACTCCGGGGGCACGTCCGGCGACTCAGGCAAGCGGGCCGTGCCTGCAACCGGGCTGCAACGGCAGGGTCGTCGACGGGTACTGCGATGTCTGTGGTTCCCCGCCACCAGCCTCCGGGTCGTCGGCCACACCGGCTGCCAGCACCGTGACCAAGGCCTCGGTGCGGCTCGGTTCGACTGCCCTCGGCTCAGCGCGGGCGTCCTCCTTCGGCACGGGATCCATCCAGCGGCGCAACGGCTCCGCCAGGCGATCCGGGAGGATTGGCGCAGGCCTCACCTTCGTCCCCCCCGCGCCGGCGATCGACCCCTTGAAGGCGATCCTGGTCGACCCGGTCGTGCCCGAGGACGCCCGCGTCTGCCCACGTTGCGGCGCCAAGGTCGGGCAGTCCTCCGGGGTCGGAGCCGGGCGCAGCGAAGGCTTCTGTCCGAATTGTCGGTCGCCCTATTCGTTCACGGCCAAGCTCAAGCCGGGCGATATCGTGGCCAACCAGTACCTCGTCGAGGGAGCGTTGGCCCACGGCGGCATGGGATGGATCTACCTCGCGCGCGACCAGAACGTGTCGGGCCGCTGGGTGGTGCTGAAGGGCCTGCTCAATACTGGTGACTCCGACGCCCTGGCCGCCACGATCAGTGAACAGCAGTTCCTGGCGAGAGTGGAACACCCGCTGATCGTCGAGATCTACAACTTCGTCACCCACGCCGACGCGGGCTACATCGTCATGGAATACGTCGGGGGCCGGTCATTGAAGCAGCTGCTCAAGCAGCGAATGACCGCCAACGGCGGCCAGCCGAATCCACTCCCGGTCGATCAGTCGTTGGCCTTCCTGATCGAAATCCTGCCGGCGCTCAGCTACCTGCACGATCTCGGGCTGGTCTACTGCGACTTCAAGCCGGACAATGTGATCCAGGTCGGCGACGCCCTCAAGCTGATCGACCTGGGCGGGGTGCGCCACGCCAGCGATGAGGATTCCGCCATCTACGGGACGGTCGGTTTCCAGGCCCCGGAGGTTGCCACCCACGGTCCGTCGATCGCCTCGGACATCTTCACGATCGGCCGCACGCTGATGGTGCTCAGCGCGGATGTCCCCGGATACCAGACAACCTTTGAGCACGCCATTCCCCCTGCGGAGGAGATGCCGCTCATAGCGCAGTTCGACTCCGTCTACCGGCTGTTGCTCAAGTGCTGCGCCCGCGAGCCCAACGACCGGTTCACCAGCGCCGATGAGCTCCGGGGCCAACTCCTCGGCGTGCTCCGCGAAGTCGTGGCTGACCGGACCCCTGGCATTGCCATCACGGCCATGGCATCGGCTGTCTTCGAGGCCCCCACCGTGGCCGGAGATCGTTTCGACTGGCGCCAGTTGCCACGGTTGCGCGTGGACGCCGCGGATCCGCAGGCACCGTGGCTGGCACGCCTGAACGTGGACGACCCCGAACAGCGCATCCGAGAACTGAGACGGGCACCCGTCGACTCCACCGAGGTCTTGCTGGCCAGGGCCCATGCGGCCTTGGAGGCGTCCAACAGCTCACTGCTCGACGAATGCGTCCAGGCTCTGCTTCGGGCTGATCCCTGGGAATGGCGGGCGGTCTGGGTCGCGGGCCTGGGGTCCCTGGCCAATCGCGACTACGCCAACGCCCAGGCTTCGTTCAACGCGGTCTACGGCCAGGTGCCCGGCGAGTTGGCACCCAAGCTGGCGTTGGCGATGGCGTGTGAGCTCGGCGACGAACCCGACCTCGCCGAAAGCCTGTATCGGGTCTGCGCGTCCACCGACGCCAACTACGTGACCCCGGCAGCGTTCGGTTTGGCGAGAGTGCTCAACGCACGCCAGGATGTCGCCGGTTCGCTGGCCGCCCTCGACCTGGTGCCGAGCACCTCGAGGGGGTATCCCGAAGCGCAGCGGGCTCGCATCGCGCAGCTCGTCTCGCTGGCCACCGAGCCCGACCGCATCAACCAGGCCCTTGCCGCCATGGCGACAGCCAAGCTGGATCCGGCGGCCGCCGCCGAGTATGAGCAGGTCCTCTACGAGCGGGCAATGGCCGTAGCCGACCGGGGATCGGTCCGGGTGCGAGGCAACGAGCTCAGCGAGGCACAACTCCGTGTGTCCCTCGAAGCCAGTTACCGCAAGCGAGCGGCGCTGGCCACCGAACCCGCCGTGAAGGCCGGGTTCGTCGACAAGGCGAATTCGATCCGAGCCTGGAGCCTGTTATGAGCGAACCAACCGAGCCCTGGCCCCTTCTCGACCAACCCGGGAGCCTGTCCCAACCGCAGCCGGCCGCCGCCGGACGGTGCCCCACCTGCAGCTATCCGGTCACCGCTTACGCGATGTTCTGCGAAGGGTGCGGGGCTCCGCTGCTTCCCAGCGCGTCACCTCCCGAGCACACCGGGACCCGCACGACTTCCACCCGGACGCAGCGGCTGGCCGTGGCCGCGGCGACGCCGTGTGTGGAATGCGGCGGGACGGTCGACGCGGACGGCTACTGCCAGACCTGCGGTGCCAAGGCTCCCAATCCCCGTGACCACCTGGAGTTCTCCCCAGCCGACTGGGTCGCCGGCGTCACAGACCGGGGGGTCGCACGTTCCCGGAACGAGGACGCGGTGGCGGTGTGGGCGGCGCCCCAGGGCCAACGGGCCGTCCTGGTCGTGAGTGATGGGGTGTCCACGAGCATCGACTCCGACGCCGCCTCGCTGGCAGCGGTGAACAGCGCCTGTGAGGTTCTCGCCGCCCTGCCTGACGAGCTCAGCGAAACCGATGCCGCCGCAGCCCTCGTCGCGGCCGCTGCGGGGGCGAACCGCGCCGTCATCGCCACCACGCTCACCGATTCCGTCAATGCGGCCTCCGCCACGTTCGCCGCCGCTGTGGTGCACGGGGACACCGTCCACCTGGCAAGCCTGGGCGACAGCCGGATCTACTGGATCTCGGCCACCTCCCAACTCGCCCTCACCGTGGATGATTCGATGGCCCAGGCATTCATCGAGCAGGGGATGCCACGCGACGAGGCCGAGTCGATGCCCACTGCGCACGCCATCACCAAGTGGCTCGGACGTGACAGCGATGACGTGGCGCCCCGGACCTCCTGCCACCGCATCACCGACGACGGCTGGCTGCTCGTCTGCTCCGACGGGCTGTGGAACTATGCCTCGACTCCCGCGGCGCTCGGCAGCCAGGTCGTGGCAGCCCTGACCGGCGATCCCACCCCGCTCGAGGTCTCGCGGCGGCTGGTCGCCTGGGCCAACGCCCAGGGTGGCCATGACAACGTCACGGTCGCCGTCGCCTGGTGCCGGGCTACGCTGGGGACGCCGGTCGCAGCACAAGCCGATGCAGGAAAGGGATTGCACAGCAATGGCTGAATTCACTTCTGCCGTCTATCAGAACGAGTACCTGCCGGACGGGGGGACCGACGTGAACGCGATCGTCACCATCACCTGTACCGCGGCCGGATCAGCCGGACAAACCGGCAGCGGAGCGGCTGGCGAAATCATCATCGTGGACACGTCCGGATCGATGGGCCAGGCCAACATGAACGCCGCCAAGCAGGCCGCCATGGCGGCCCTCGATCACATCCTGGACGGTACCTACTTCGCTGTGGTCGCGGGCAACCACAAGGCTTACCTCGCCTACCCGATGGTGCAAGCCGGAGCCGGGATGGTCCCGATGGACGCGCGGACCAGAGCCGAAGCCCGGCGGGCGATCAGTTTCTTCCGAGCCGATGGCGGCACCGCCATGGGCACTTGGCTGACCCTGGCCAAGGCACTGTTCGCCTCGGTCGGGACCCTGGCCAACAAGCACGCGATCCTGCTCACCGACGGCGAGAATCACAACGAGACGCAGCAACAGCTCGACCAGGCGATTGCGGCTGCCGTCGGCCAGTTCCAGGTGGATGCCCGCGGCGTCGGCATCGACTGGAAGGTCGCTGAGATCCGCAAGATCTCTGCGGCCCTGTTGGGAACGGTCGACATCATCCCCCACCCGAGCCAGCTCGGTCCCGTATTCGCCGAGCTGATGCGTACGGCGATGGCTCGCGGGGTGCCGAACGCCGACTTGCGCGTGTGGATTCCGCAGGGTGCCCAGGTGCAGTTCGTCCGGCAGGTGTCCCCCACCGTCGAGGACCTCACCTTCCGCGGCACACCGGTGAACCAACTCACGATGAGTTACCCGACCGGCTCGTGGGGCGATGAAGAACGCGATTACCACATCGCCATTCGGCTGGCCGCCAAGTCGGTCGGCCAAGAGCAACTGGCCGCGCGGGTGCAATTGGCGATCGGCAACGAGCTGCTGACTCAGGGCTTGGTCAA
The DNA here is from genome assembly GCA_049688555.1 of Propionicimonas sp. Classification (GTDB taxonomy): domain Bacteria; phylum Actinomycetota; class Actinomycetes; order Propionibacteriales; family Propionibacteriaceae; genus Propionicimonas. Next base: position 6,984 of record JBAVKY010000045.1, on the reverse strand, counting down.
GGCCAAGTGGTCAGCGGACACGAACCTCACCGCCCAGATCAACCCTGAGGTCGCCCACTACACCGGCCAGACCGAACTAGCCCAGGTCATCCAGGAAGGCCTGGCGGCCAAGGACGCCGGGGACGAGGCGACCGCGACGACCAAGCTGGGACGGGCCGTCCAGCTGGCCACCGAGACCGGCAACATCGAAGCGACCTCGAAGCTGCGCAAGGTTCTCGACATCACCGATCCGCGAACGGGTACCGTTCGTCTCAAGAAGACGGTCGACAAGGCCGACGTGATGGCCCTCGACACCGCATCGACCAAGACCACGAGAGTCAGAGGCTGACCAGATGGCAACCTGTCCCTCCGGACACACCAGTTCGCAACCCGATTTCTGCGACACCTGCGGGCTGCCCATTCGTGCCCAGGCGGCCGCCCCGGCAGCCGACGCCCCCGGCATCCCCGGCGGGGTCCCCAAGACGACGGGGATCGTCTGCCCGGGATGCCAGACCCCGAATGTCGCCGACGCTCTCTTCTGTGAGGCTTGCGGTTACGACTTCGTCGGCGACCAACCCGCCCGGCCAACGCCAGCTCCCACCGCCACTTCCGCTAGGACGACGTCCCCCGCGTCGGCCGCCCCGCTCCCCCGAGGTGTGGAGTGGGTCGCCGAGTTGTGGATCGACCCCGACTGGTACGCCTCCCAGGGCTCGACCGATCAGCTGCCCTCCCCCGGACTACCGGACATCGTCCCGCTGGTGAAGGAGTCCAACCTGATCGGACGGGTGTCGGTGAGTCGCAACATCTACCCCGACGTCGACTGCGAACTCGACACCGGGTGCAGCCGTCGGCACGCCAGGCTGACCACCGACGGCACCCGCTGGTGGATCGAAGACCTCGAATCGGCCAACGGCACCTTTGTGGGGTCCTCCGCCGGGCCACTGCCGGCGATGCCGATTCCACGAGGCCGGACGGAACTGCCCGAGGACCATCGGGTCTACGTCGGCGCCTGGACTCGGATCGTGATCCGGCGAGCCACCCACGACGAACAGGCGGCCTTCGCCGGCGTCCCGGTCTGAGCCTGCCCTGACGGGGGACGCCGGGGTGGGTTGCGCTGTGGGCGGACGCGTCCCGGCCCGCCCGGAAGCCGCAGGTAGATTGGCGGCACAACGACGCAGGAGGCACGGTGGAGATCAAGGTTGGCATTCAGCATGTGGCACGTGAGGTCATGGTCGAGTCAGAGGCCACGGCCGCCGAGATCCAGACGGACCTGATCAAGGCTCTGGCCGACGAGAGCATCCTGACGTTGGTTGATGCCAAGGGACGTACCGTGCTGATCCCTGCCGCCAAGATCGCCTACGTCGACCTCGGCCAGGAGCACGTCCGGGCAGTCGGCTTCGGCGCGATGTGAGGCAGTCGCCGGCACCGCGCTAGACTCAGGGCTGTACGCACACCAGCGTGCGTCCTCGCCGCGGCTGCCGATTGCGCCGCTGGCGGGTTGCTCGGTCACCAGCACGTTTGCTGGTCTACGAAAAGGCATGACCCTGAACGACACCACCAATGACCTGCACCTCGAGGCTGACGAACAACACACCTTCGCCGATCTCGGCGTGATCCCCGAAATCTGCGAGTCACTCGCGCAGGTCGGGATCCTGCACCCCTTCCCGATCCAATCCCTGGCCATCCCGATCGCCATCACCGGTTCCGACATGATCGGGCAGGCCCGCACCGGGACCGGCAAGACGTTCGCCTTCGGCATCAGCTTGCTGCAGCGGATCACCGTCCCCTCTGACCCGGGCTACGACGCCCTGCCAGTGAAGGGATCACCCCAGGCACTCGTGATGTGTCCTACCCGGGAACTGGCGCTGCAGGTGACCCGTGATCTAGAGGTCGCCGCCTCAGTGCGCGTGGCCCGGGTCCTGACCGTTTACGGCGGGGTCGGCTATGACACCCAGCTCGACACACTCTCCGACGGCGTCGACGTCGTCGTCGGGACTCCCGGGCGCCTGTTGGACTTGCTCCAGCGCCGCAACCTCGACCTTTCACAGGTTCGCGTCCTCGTACTCGATGAGGCGGACGAGATGCTGGATCTCGGCTTCCTGCCGGATGTCGAACGGCTGATCGCCAAGACCCCCCGTTCCCGGCAGACGCTACTGTTCTCGGCGACCATGCCCTCGGCCATCGTCGCGTTGGCCCGGATGCACCTGAACCAGCCGGTCAACGTGCGCGCCGAATCGCATGACGCCCAGATGACGGTTCCTGATACCACCCAGTTCATCTACCAGGCGCACGACCTCGACAAGCCTGAGATCGTCGGCAAGGTGCTGCAGGCCGAGGGCTGCACCCGGACGATGATCTTCACCCGCACCAAGCGGGCAGCCCAACGGCTCTCCGACGAACTCGAGGATCGCGGCTTCAAGGCCACCTCGATCCATGGCGACCTCAGCCAGGTACTGCGTGAGAAGGCTCTCAAGAAGTTCCGTGACGGCAAGGTGGACGTTCTGGTCGCCACCGACGTCGCTGCCCGAGGCATTGACATCACGGACGTGTCGCACGTCATCAACTACGAATGTCCGGATGACGAGAAGACCTACGTCCACCGGATCGGACGGACGGGGCGTGCCGGCGCCACCGGCGTCGCGATCACTCTGGTCGACTGGAAGGACACCACCCGCTGGAAGGTGATCAACAAGGCCCTGGGGCTTCCGTTCACCGAAATCCCGGAGACCTACTCCACGTCGGCGCACCTGCACGATGACCATGGGATCGTCGAGGGCACCCACGGGCGCCTGAAGCCCGCAGCCCCCCGCGAGCCGAGGGAGACCAAGGATTCCCGCGTCGGTCACGCTGATCGCCCGCGCGGCGAGCGGTCGCGCGAGGAGCGACCTGCCAGGGATCGCTCACGGCGCAGGCTTCGTAACGGCGAAGCCGTCCAGGAGACCACGCTCGTGTCCGCCGGTGTCGCAGGTCAGGAAGCCGTCGAGGCGACTCCCGCCACCGGCGAAGAGGCTTCGGCACGCCGTCGTCGTCGCAGGCGTCCGTCCGCCAGCACCGACTGAGGCCAACGCCCCAGAGCCAGGCGAGGCCGGATCCCTGTAGGGTTCCGGCCTTTTTGGTGTTCCGCGTCGCTTGGTTGGCGGGTGGTCAGTACCGCATGCCCATCGCGGTGCGAACTTCGTCCAAAGTGGCCTCCGCGATCACGTTGGCCTTGGCATTACCATCTCGCAGCACCGACAACAGGTAGCCCGGGTCGGCCTCGAGTTCCCTCCGGCGGGCGCGGATCGGGGCGAAGTATTCGTTCACCGCCTCGGTGACAACCTTCTTCAACCCGCCGCCACCCCCGTTGCCGATCTCCGCGGCGATCTCGGCCGGGTCTCGGTCGGTGCACAGCCCCGCCAGCATCAGCAGGTTCGACACCTCGGGGCGATTGGCCGGATCGTAGGTGATCATTCGGTGGGAGTCGGTCACGGCGCGCTTGATCAGTTTCGCCGTCGTCGCTGCGTCCATGCCGAGTTCGATCACGTTGCCCTTGCTCTTGCTCATCTTCGTGCCGTCCAGGCCCAGCACACTGGCTGCCTTGCTCAGCAGTGCCTCGGCTTGCGGGAACACCGGACGGGTGGGGTCTACCCGTCCGTAGCGCTCGTCGAAGCGACGCGCGACGACGCGGGTCTGTTCCAGGTGCGGCAACTGGTCCTTGCCGACCGGCACGAGGTTCGCCTTGCAGAACAGGATGTCGGCTGCCTGATGCACCGGGTAGGTGAGCAGCAGGCCGGACATCGGACGGTCTCCGGTGGCCTCGAGTTCGGCCTTCACCGTGGGGTTGCGACGCAGTTCGGCATCGGTCACCAGCGACAGGAACGGCAGCAGCAGCTGGTTCAACGCCGGCACCATGGAATGGGTGTAGATGATGGTGCGACTGGGATCGAGGCCGATCGCAAGGTAGTCGGCCATCATACCGAGGACCCGTTCGACAATCGGGCCGGTACCGTCCCGGTCGGTGATCACCTGGTAGTCGGCCACCAGGATCAGGGTCTCGACTCCCGCGTTCTGCAGGCGGACCCGGTTGGCGAGTGACCCGAAGTAGTGGCCAAGGTGCAGGTTGCCGGTGGGCCGGTCGCCGGTCATGATCCGGAAGCGGCTCGGGTCGCGCCCAATCTCGGCCTCGATCTCTGCACTGCGCTGCTCGGTGCGCCGCAGTGACGCTTCCGAGGTCGACGTGGCAAGCTGCTCTCCGGCGTCGAGGACGTCCTCACTCATGTTCTGCCATCCACCTTTGTCGTCTCCGGAAACCGCCTGCCGACTTTATCACCGCCCACCTTCGCCACAGGCTCAGCGAGCGCCGCCGGATGTATCGATCCGTCGCTCGATCTCGCTCAGCACGCCCGACGCCGTGGTGTTGCAGCCCAACGGGTGGTTGTGCTTGCCCAGGCCGTGGTAGTCAGACGATCCGGTGGCCAACATCCCGAGTCGATCGGCGATCTGGCGCAACGCCCGCCGGTCAGCCGGCGAATGATCGTTGTGGTCGACCTCGATCCCGTCCAGCCCGTGCCGGGTCACCAGCGAATCCAGCAAGACTTCGGTGACCTGCGCAGCCCCGCCCCGCCCCCACGGGTGGGCGATGACGGCCACTCCCCCGGCGGCGTGCACCAGGTCGATGCCGGTGGCCAACTCGGTCGCGTACCGGGACACATAGGCGGGCCCGTCATCGGCCAGGTACCGGGTGAACGCCTCATCCCGGTCGGCGACATAGCCGCGCGCCACCATGGCGTCGGCGATGTGGGGACGGCCTACCGACGGGCTGCCACCGGCGAACCTGGCCACCTCGGAAGGTTCCAAGGGCATCCCGAGCCGTGCCAGGGCCGCGAGCATCGCCGGTACCCTGCCGCGGCGTCCCTCACGGACTCGCACCAGTTCGCGTGCCAACGCCTCGTCGTCGGTGCGGCAGCCGTACCCCAGCAGGTGCACGGAATCACCTCGAAGCCTGGCGGAGATTTCGATTCCCGGCAGCAACCTCACCGAGCTGTCGCGAGCCGCCGCACGGGCCGCGGCCAGCCCGTCGAAGGTGTCGTGATCGCACAAGGCGATGACGCTCAGTCCGGCCCGTTCCGCGGCCGCCAGCAACTCGGCCGGTGAGTCGGTGCCATCCGAGACGGCGCTGTGCGTGTGGAGGTCGATGGTCATGGTGCCGCCAGCCTAGGCTAGGGCAACAGGCCCCTCACCAGCCCAAGCCCGACACTCATCCGGGCCAGGTCCGGCTCGCCTTCGCACACCTGGCGAACCGTGGCCACCCGGTCGGTGACAGCCGGGCTGGTCGCCAACCAGCGATCCACCACCTGCCCGGCGTCGTCGCCTGGCCGGCGCGACCCCAGCACGTCCGCCGTCAACTCGGCGTGGACGGCCAGCAGTTCGTCCCGCAGGGCGGCGCGCGCCATGGCGTCCCACCGTGACTGCCGTGGCAGCACATCGATGCGATCGACCAGGATGTCCAGGCCGAGCCGCTCGCCGACAGTGAAGAACACCCCGCAGACCAGGGTCACCTCCAGCCCCAGGCGCCGGGCGATCGCCGCGATGCCCAGTGCGTAGTGTGCGTGAGCGACGGTCGCCATCGTCGCTGCCAGCTCGGGCGGAGCTCCCCTGGCGACCCAGTTCTCGTAGTCCCGTTGTGCCACGGCTTGCTGGGTGGGTGTGACGCGCCGCCGCAGCCCGTCCCGAATCGCCGCCACCGGTTCGGCGAACTCATCGATGGTTGCCCGGATATCCAGCCGGGAGCGCCGGTTGTGCAGCAGCCAGCGGGTGACCCGCTCAACCATCCGCCGCAACTGCACCCGCAACTCGGTGACAAGCTCGGCGTCGAGGTCGTTCATCCGTTCCAGCAGGACCTCGGAAAGCCCAACGTTGTAGATCGCCCGTGCGGCCAATTGGGCACGGATCACGTCCGCGATCCCCGCACTGGTTTCGGTGGACAGCCGGTGGAAGGCGGTCGAACCCTGCGAGTTCACGAACCGGTTGATCGCCACCGTCGTGATGATCTCGCGCGCCAGCGGGTGGCGTGGCATGGCATCAGCGAACCGCTCGCGCAGCGGCCGGGGGAAGTACGTGACCAGGCGATCGGCAAGGTAGGGGTCCGCTGGAAGATCCGTCGCCAGCATCCATTCCTTCAGCGCGATCTTGGTATGCGAAAACACCACAGCGAGTTCCGGACGGGTGAGGCCCCGCCCCGCGGCGATCCGGGCCGCCATGTCGTCGCTGGTCGGCAAGCACTCCAAGCCCCGATCCAGTAAACCCGCCCCCTCCAGCGTCCGCATCCAGGCTTCGTGTTGCCCGGCCAGGGTCACGGCCCGAGACATCCCGTTGGCGAGGGCCAGGTTCTGTTCGATGTTGTGGCTCAACACGTGTTCGGCCACTTCGTCGGTCATCGAAGCCAACAGCGGTTCACGCTCCTCGTGACGCAGCCGGCCGCTGCCGAGCTCAGCGGCGAGGAGGATCTTGATGTTCACCTCGTGGTCGGAGGTGTCCACGCCCGCGGAGTTGTCGATGAAGTCCGTGTTGATGCGACCACCCGCCAAGGCGTACTCGACGCGTCCGGGCTGCGTCCAGCCCAGGTTGCCGCCCTCGGCCGCACAGCGGGCCCGCACCTGAGCACCGTCGACCCGGACGGAGTCGTTCGCCTTGTCCCCCACCTCGGCGTTGGTCTGACCTGCACCCTTGACGTAGGTGCCGATGCCGCCATTGAACAGCAGGTCAACCGGTGCACTGAGGATCGCGCGGATGAGCTCGGGGGGTGACAGGTGCCGCACCTCCTCGCCGAGGCCCAGTGCCCGTCGCACCTGCTTGCTGATCGCGATCGACTTCTTCGTCCGCTCGTAGACTCCGCCACCGGCACTGAGCAGCGAGGCGTCGTAGTCTGCCCAACTCGAGCGGGGCAGACCGAACAGGCGCTGCCGCTCGGCGAAACTCGCCGCCGCGTCGGGATACGGATCCAGGAAGTTATGCAGCTGGTTGAAG
>JBAVKY010000044.1:0-19347 GCA_049688555.1 Propionicimonas sp. | reverse complement strand
GCGAGGTAGTCGTCGATCGCTTCGCGGGCGAGTTCGGACTCGCTGATGCCGGCCTGGTGCGCGGCCGCTCGGAGACGTTCGCGGAGTTCGCGGAGGAGTCGAAGGCCGAGCCTGCTGGTCTCCGCGGCCAAGCGGGACGCGCCCTTTGCGGCCGTGCCGGGCGGCGATGTCTCGAGCGATCGCCTCGTCGCCGCCCTCGGTGAGTCGTTCGCAGTAGACGACCTGTTCGTCGAGGTCGATGTTGTCAGTGTTGGCGATCTCGGCGGTCTTGCCGTCGCCAAGCTGGATCTGCATGTCGCTTCGTCCGCAGTGCGGTCGGGATGGCGTGGCTTGATCAGCATGGCCCGGCTCGCCGTCGATGAAGACCAGCACGCCGATGACCCCCAGTTCGGCCCCACCTCGCAATGGGGCAAAACAGCCACGTTTCGTGCACGTCGCTGGCGTGGTCCTCAGCTGGCTGTCCTGATTGCCGATCTATTGCGAGGGGCCGTTAAAGGCTCTTGGTCTCAACGGTGAACTGGCCCTACCCGGCCGGAACCGCGTGGCTGTCGATCAGCGTGCCGGTCACGTCATAGAACTCAAAACGCAGCGAGGTCGGAGTGACGGTGACCTTCTGGGCTCCCCAGTTGGCGTTGTAGCGGCTCGCACTGCCTGTCACCGGTGTTGTGAAGTCATAGCGCCGTGAGCCGCCGAGCCCGTTGACAAAGTAGACGATCCCGTCGCGCATGATCCGCTCGTAGGTGTGGGCGTGGCCTGAGATGACCGCATCGGCTCCCCACTGGGCGAAGGGCCACTGCATGTGCGTCGTCGAGCCGTGGTCGTCGTCGGAGGAATACGGCGGATGGTGGTCGTAGACGATATTCCACGTCGACGTCGAGGCGGTGAGTTGGGCCTCGAGCCATTGTGCCTGGGCTGAGGTACTGCTCGTCCCGGCCGACTCCTGCTTGTTCGAGTTGAGCACGAAGAAATGGATCGGTCCCTTCACGAAGTCGTAGAAGCGCTCGTTACCCGAGGAACTGACCAATCCTTCGCCCGGAAGATCGAAATAGTCGAGGTAGGTTTCCGGTGAGGGACGGGCATCGGTGTAGTCATGGTTGCCCATCGCCGGGAAGAAGGCGTTGGTCGTGGCCAGCCCTGATGGGCACCGCTGCCCCGTGGTCGTGATCCCGGCCAGCCAGCGGCAGTAGAAGGCTCCCGTGGACTCGTCGTACCTCGCGGCACCCTTCCCGCCCGCACTCGCGTAGTAGCCGTCACCGACGCCGATGATGTAAGCGGGGTCCCACGATGACACGAGGTCGGCCACGGCTGACTGGTCGGCGTTGTCTCGGCCGTAGTCGCCGATGATGGCGAACATCGCGTCCGTCATCTCTGAGGGTTTCGTCACCCCCGGGGTGGCAGTCGGTGAGACCGTGGTCGTCGCCGCGTACGTCGTTGCCGCCATGGTCGGCGCCGTAACGCTCGGGGGTTCGGTGCGGGCGCAGGCGGCGGCGAGCACGAGGCCCGCCACCGCCAGCGTCCAGGTGGCTGCTACTGGTCTGTGGCGCTTCATGAGGCGCTACTCGGCCACCGGCTGGAGCTCCGCCTCGGCGCCCGCCGCGCGTTCCTTCTTCGACTTGGCGAATCGAAGGTAGAGCGAGGGCAGGACGAACAGGTTGAGCAGCGTCGAGGTGACCAGACCACCCAGGATCACCACGGCCATCGGGTACTCGATCTCGTGCCCGGGCTGGTTACCCATGACGACGAGCGGGACAAGTGCCAGTCCGGTGGCCGAAGCGGTCATCAGGATGGGCGCCAGCCGCTCGGCCGCACCACGGATCACCAGGTCGTGACCGAAGGGAACACCCTCGACCCGTTCCAGGTGCTGGCAGTGGCTGATCAGCAGGATCCCGTTCCGGGCCGCGATGCCGAAGACCGTCAGGAAGCCCACGAGCGAGCCGAGGGTAATCACGCCGCCGGTGAACCGGGCTGCGAGGATCCCGCCCACGAGCGACATCGGCAGGGTGGCGAACAGCAGCACAGCCAGGCGCAGTCGACCGAAGGCCGCCTGGAGCAGCATGAAGATGACCACGAAGGATCCGGCACCGTAGAGCAGCAACCTCGACTGCGCGGCTCCGAATTCGTCAGCCTCGCCCAGGACCTCGACGTGCGCCTCTGGTGGGATCTCCACTCCCGCGAGCCGTGACTCGACCTCACGCACCACTGCGCTCAGGTCGGCGCCCTTGATGTTGGCTCCGACATCGATGTGGCGCGATCCCTCGACGCGTTCGATCGCGTTCGGCGTGGGGGCGATCCGAATGGTGGCCAGGTCCTTCAACTTGACCCGCTCGCCCTTAGGGGTGTCGATGGGTAGTTCGCCGAGCGCCGAGACACTGTTGCGGGACTCCGGGGTGCTCCAGACATGGACGTCGTACGCCCTGCCGCCGTGGAAGATGTCCGCGACCTCTTCGCTGGCGACCAGCGTCGCCGCCTGACGACGGATGTCACCCGGCTTCAACCCGTGGGCCGCGGCGGTAGCCTCGTTCACCTCCACCTCGATGTGCGGAATGGTGGTGAGCAGGGACGCATGCGCGTCCGCGATGCCGGGCACATCTTTGATCCGGTCGGCGATCTCCTTCGCCTTCGCCTCGAGGAGCGCCAGGTCAGGACCGCTGATCCGAATCACGATCGCTTCACTGGTGCCGGTGAGCACTTCCTTGACCCGCTCACGCAGGTAGGTCTGGACGTCGCGATAGATGCCGGGGTAGGTGTCGACGACGCGCTGGATCTCGGCCAGCGTCTTGTCGTAGTCGACCTCCTCGCTCACGCTGATCCAATTCTCACCGAAGTTCACGCCGTACACCTCGTCGGCCAGCAGGGCCTGCCCGATGTGCGATCCGCAGTTATTGACGCCGGGAATCTCCCGCAGGTCCTGGCAGCCCCGGATCGAGATGCGAACCTCCTCGCCCTGGGACGTGCCCGCAGGGGTCAGCCAGTGCATCAGGAAGTCGCGCTCCTTGAAGTTCGGCAGGAGCGACTGGCCAAGGGTCGGGGCGATCATGATTCCAGCCAGGACACAGACGATGACGGCTGCCATCGCGGGCCTGGTCGTACGAGTCGCTCGATCGAGCAATCGCGTGTAGCCGGCCTTCAGCCGGGTCAGCAACCAGGGTTCGTGGGCCTTGACAGCACCCTTGCTCAGCAGCAGGAAGCACAGGGCAGGAGTCACCGTCATCGCCACGACCATGGACGCCATCACGGCCAGGCCATAGGCCAGGACGAGCGGCTGGAAGAAGGCTCCCGAGAGCCCGCCCAGGAAGAAGACCGGGACGATCGCGGCGACGTCGATCAGGGTCGCGTAGATGATGGCGCTCCGGACCTCGACCGAGGCGTCGACGACGATGTCAAACACCGAGGCCCCGCTCGGGTGGGCTTTCGCCTCCCGGAGTCTTCGGACGATGTTCTCCACGTCGATGATGGCGTCGTCGACGACAACACCGATGGACACCACCAAACCCGCCAGGACCATCACGTTGATGCTCTGGTCGTTCAGGTCGAGGATCATCACCGCGATGATGAGCGATAGCGGAATGGCTACCAGGCTGATGAGCGTGGTGCGCCATTCCATCAGGAAGGCGATCAGGATCAGCACCACCAGCAGGATGCCGATCAGCAACGAGGTGGTCAGGTTATCGACCGCGGTTTCGATGAAGGTCGCCGGACGGAAGATGGTCGTGTCCACCGTGATGCCAGTCAGTGCAGGCTGCAGTTCATCCATTGCCCCTTCGAGGCCCCTGGTCACTTCAAGGGTGTTCGTGTCTGGGAACTTCTGCACCACCAGCAAGATGCTGGCCTTGTCGTTCACGACGCCATCGCCCCAGGTCGGGCCGTAGGTCGTCAACACCTCGCCCAGGTCGCCCAGGGTGACCAGCGAATCGTCGTCGGTTTCTATCGTGACCTTGGCCAGTGCCTCGGGATTGTCGATCGGCTGGACCGAACGCACGGTGAGCCGCATCCCGTTCTGTTCCACGAAGCCGCCAGTGCCGATCACGGAGCCGTCGGTGTAGCGCAGGATCTGGGCGTCCAAGGCCTGCGCTGTGGCGTCCATCACATCGTCGACCGTCACGTTGTGTTTGGCCAGCTTGCGAGGGTCGACCTGGACGTGGAGCTGCTGCAGTTGTTCGCCCCAGATGGCCACATTGGCGACGCCGGGCACACGCAGCAGGCGCTGCCGGATCGTCCAGTACGAGATCCGGGACATCTCCATCTGCGAGATGGTTTCGGAGGACAGTCCGATCTTCAGCACCCGGCTGGTGGAGGACAGCGGGGGCATCAGAACCGGCGGGGAAGCCCAGGTGGGCAGGGACGGTGTGAGTTGGGCGATCCGTTCGGTCACCAATTGGCGGGCTCGCTCCTGGTCGAAACTGCGAGCGAAGATCAAGGTGATCGATGACAGGTCGCTGACCGACTTGGAGCGCAGTTCTTCGACACCCTCGATGCCGGCCAACTGCTCTTCCATCGGCGTGGTGATGAGCTCCTCCACCTCAGTCGAGGAGTTGCCGATCGCGATGGTCTGGATCTCCACCCTGGGGGGTGCGAACTCGGGGAACACGTCGACCGAGGCGCTCCTCAGATCAATGAATCCGAGCATCATCACCATGCCAGCGGCGAAGAGCACCAGCCACCGGAACTTGAGGCTTGAGGCGACTATCTTGCGCATCATCAGTGACCAACTCCTAGTTCGGCGCCCCACACCTGGTTCGCGCCCGTGGTGACCACCTGAGTACCGACCTTCGGCCCGCGTGACAACTTCACGGTCCGGCCATCGTCGATGACCACGTCCACCGTTTCGCGCTGGTAGGTCAACGGATCAAGGGCGACGTAGACGAGCGTGTTGCCCTTGTTGTCGTAGATCAGGGCCGCGCTGGGGACCGCCAGCATCGCTCCGGACTGCACGACCGGAGCGGTCTGGATATCAGCCTTCGAGGCGCCCTCTGCGGTGAATGTGATCCGCTTCAACCCCGACGCTGGATCGATGGTCTCCACGTGTACGGGCTGGTAGTGGGCAGCAGCCTGGCTTTTCGCCTGGGCACACCCACCGGTGACACCGCACAAGACCAGCACGGCGATTGCCGTGAGTACTCGGGTACGCATCACACCGCCTCCGAGCCGTGCGCCGTGGCCGGCGCCGCAACGGGGGCCGCGAAGCCGGGCAGCAGCAGGGCCACCGCGGTTGTGGTCACCAATCCGCCCAGCACGACCAGAGCCAGTGGCTGGACGAGCTCCAGCCCTGGGATGGCCCCCATGAACGCTGCCGGCAACACCAGCAGGGCGACCCCGATGGCCGTCCCGATGACTGCGGAGAGTTGCCTGCCCGAATCGGCCGGTTCTGCCGCGTCGCCACCGCGTCCACGGTCCTCGATGAAGAGCAGGATGTTGCGCGCCGCGATTCCCACGAGTGCCAGCACCCCTGCCCAGGCTCCCAGCGACCCGCCGATGACGAGCGCCACCAGCACGCCACCGGCCACCGCGGCCACCAGTGACAAGAAGGCGAGGGCGCCCAGCTTCCACGATTGGACGGCGGCCTGCAGGATCAGGAAGATGGCCAGCAGCGCGGCGAGAGCGAAGCCGATCACAGCCACCAGGTTCAGCTCCTCGGCTGTGGACGAGGTCAGCACCTCGGCGTGGTGTTCCAGGGGGAAGGTGATGCCGTCGATCGCCTGCTGGGCGGCAACTGCCGCGGCGGCCGTAGAGAGTCCGTTCAGGTCGGCGACGACGTCCACCCGCCGGGCCACGGCATCACGATCGATGCGCTGCGGGACGTCCACCGTCTTGATGTCGGCGACCTCGGACAGTTTGATCGCCCCGCCCGCCGGCTTCTCGATCAGGAGGTTGGACACCGCATCGACGCTGGCGCGGGTCGCCGGGGTGCCCTGCACGATCACGTCGAAGACCTTCTGGCCTTCGAAGATGCTGCCGACCTGGATGCCTTGAACGAGCGTGGCTTCGGCGCGGCGGACGTCACCGGGCTTGATGCCGTGGACGGCGGCCTTATCGAGGTCCACGGTGATCTCGACCGCCTTCTCCATCTGCGGAGCGATGACCTGAGGAGCGACGACGCCGGCGATTCCCGAGAGCGCTTGTTGGACCTCGTTGGCCTTGGCCAGCATCGCGGTCAGGTCTTCGCCGTAGATGCGGACGGTCAGCGGGTGGGCCGAGCCGGTGAGCACGTCGAGGGTGTTGCCGGACACCTCGGTGCCCTGCACCACGGCGCCGATGTCACGCAGCCGCTGGCTCGAGTACGGCACCACGTCGTGCGTGTAGCCGGAGAGTTGGTCAGCCGTATTCGAGATCGCGGCGAGGGTGGCGTTGTAGTTGGCGTTGGCGGCCAGGCGGACCCAGATTTCGGCGGTGTTGACGTCGGAGATCTGGTCACCGGTGATCGCACGACCCACATGGGCGGCGACGGTTTCCACTCCTTGCACACCCTTCAACTGGTCGCTGAGGCCAGCGACCGCGGCTGTGGTGGTGGCCAGCGAAGCACCGGGGTCGCCCTCGACGCTCACCAGCACGTTGCGATCCTGCAAAGCGGGCACGAGGGTGGACTGCACCAGGGCACCCCCCGCGACGGTGACCAGCGCAAGCACGCCGACCACCACGAGCGCGATGGGGCGTCCGGCCAGCTTCCCAACCCGGGAGCCATAGCCGGGGGCGAGTCGCGTGGCCAGCGGAGCCGGCTTGTCGGGCGTCCCCCCTCGTGCCAAGAGCGAAGCCAGTGCTGGGGTGACCGTCATGGCGACGACGAAGGATGCGAGCAGCGCGACCGTATAGGCAGACACGGCGGGCGCCACGAAGGCTCCTGGCCGGCCCTCGACGATCGCGACCGGGACGATCGAGACCAGACCGATCGCCAACGCGTACCCACGAAGACCTGGGAGCGCTCCCGGCAACGATCCGGAACCGGCTTCGGTTCCGGCGGCGCCGTGCACCGTGGCCCCTTGGACCGCGTCGTAGGCGATCAGAACCGCTCCCACGGACAGGCCGAGGAACGTGAGGGCGTTGAAGGTCTCGTTCCGCCACTGCAGCACCAGCCCGGCGGCGGTGAGCGACACGACCACCGAGGCCAGGGTGACCGCCGCGGCACGCCAGCTGAGCAGCCACAGTCCGACACCCGCGATCAGCAGCGCCAGGCCCAGGAGTCCGGCCAGACGCAGGTTGGCCGTCGCCGCATCGACATAGTCCGCTGCGCGGAAGGTGGAAGAGTCGACCTCGACCCCGGCCAGGCCGGGACGGAGTTCCTCAAGAGCAGTCTCGACGGCTTGGGTCACGACCGCCGGATCAGCATGGGGGAACTTCTCGACCACCAAGAGCAGGCCTTCGCCCTTGCCGTTGACAATCGCATCGCCGATCATGGGCTGATGTGCCTCCACGATCGTGGCAACGTCGCGTAGCTGCAGGCCGTTCGCCTCGTCGACGGGGATCTTTCCGAGCTCGTCGGTGGTGGCGAACTTGTCGAAGACGTGCCGCACCTGCAGTCGTTGCTGCACCGTCTCGATGAAGCCGCCGGTGCCCGGAGTCGAGGCCTCCAGGAAGGTCAGCGGCGAGACGATCTGCGCATTTCCCGCCGACGAGATGATCTGCTCCAGTGTCACGCCCTTGGCGAGCAGCACCTTCGGATCCACCTGAACCTGGAGCTGGCGCTCGCGCTGGCCCCAGATCGCCACGTTGGCGACGCCGGGGATGCCCATGAGTCGCGGTCGCACCACCCACCGGGCGAGCACGGAGCGCTCGATCGGGGTCAAGGTGTCGGAAGCCATGCTGACCATCAACAGGCGGCTGCTCGAGGACAGCGGCTGGAGCATCGTGGGGGGTTTGGAGACCTGGGGCAGGGCGTGAGCCTGGGTCATCTTCTCTTGCACCCGGGCACGGGCCTCGTACAGACTCGTTTCGGGCCTGAAAACCATGACGATGCGGGAGAGTCCGGGCATGGACTCGGAGCGGATCACGTCCACGTCCTGGACCCCGTTGAGCAGGTCGGCCTCCAACGGCACGGTGACGAGCTGCTCCACCTCATCGGCCGACAGACCGAGCGCCTCGGTCTGAACCTCGACGAACGGTGGTGTGAACTCTGGCAAGGCGTCGACGGACGCCTTCGGGAGTTGAACGAAACCGAGCACCAGGATGGCTGCCGCGAGGGTCAGCACCAAGAGGCGGAAACGAATGCTTCCCGAAACGATCGATCGGATCATGCTGGACGTCTCTCTGCAGGGGGGCTTTGACACCCCAAGTCGCGCTACATGGCGGATGAAGATTGGCTGTAATGGCCATTCAAGAGCATGGTTCGGGGTGCGTCCAGTGGGTCTCGACAGAAGAGATCTCAGCGTTATGAGTTCTCGTGGTCTCGAAGCCTGCCATCAGTATGTTTGTGAGATTCTCATCTAATGTTTAAGTAACATTTCGAAAGGGTTGGCTCTGGAGCAATGTGGCTCGTTCATAAGCTGAACACCGACATCCAGAGAGCGGGGGAGCGCATTTTCCTTTCCGCCGCCGCCGCCGCCGCCGCCGCCCCGAGGACGGGGGCCGCCTGACATGTCGAGTGGACGGATCGCCGGCTGGAGCGCGGTTGCGCTGGCCGGAGCAGGCGGGGTCGCGGTTGGTGGGTATGCGCTGCGAAACACCACGTACGCCGCTACTGCGCGGCGCGCGGTCGATCGCTCTGGCTTCGTCGAGAAGACGTCCCAGGTGGACGGGGCCACGCTCCACTATGCCGAAGGTCCAGCCAACGGCCCGCCCCTGCTGCTCGTCCATGGCCAGATGGTCGACTGGACCAACTACCTGCCGGCGCTGCCGGAGCTGGCCAGGCACTTCCAGGTGTTCGCGGTCGACTGCTACGGCCACGGCGGCTCGGCCCGCGTGCCACAGCGGTATACCAACCTCGCCATGGGACGCGACCTCGCCCACTTCCTCCGCGTGGTGATCGGCGAGCCGGCCTACGTGTCCGGCAACTCCTCGGGCGGACTGCTCGCGATCACGATCGCCCTCGAGGTCCCCGGCCTGGTTCGCGGTCTGGTGCTGGAGGACCCGCCCCTGTTCTCGTCGGTGAATCCGCGATTCCCGACCACCGCCGGCTATGATCTCGCCCGCTCGGCGCACGCCTTCCTGGCCAGCAGCGAAGCCGACTTCGCCTCCTGGTACGTCCGCGACAGCAGCATGACCAAGCTGCTCGGAGGTCTCGGGCAACGAATGGTGCACTCCGCGCTCGCGCGACGGGGCCGGGGGGAATCGATCCGCTGGTGGTACCTGCCGCCGATGATCAACGAGATCTACCGTCGGCTCGACCGGTACGACCCCGAATTCGGGGAAGCGTTCTACACCGGCCGCTGGCACGACGGCTTCGATCACGCGGACGCACTGGCCCGCCTGAAGGTGCCCACCGTCCTGATCCACGCTGACTGGCAACTCGACCCGCGCGACGGAACCCTCCTCGGCGCGATGGACGATCAGGACGCCGCGCGCGCACGCTCACTCATCAAAGACGTCGACTTCCGGCGCCTGCACGCGCTACACGCCGTCCATTTCGCCAAACCGCACCTGTTCAACAGCGTCGTCATCGAACTCGCTGCTCAACCGGGAGCACCCCTTTCGCCCCACACCCGACGGACTGGCTGACCGAAAGGCAGAATCGAGCCATGACCGACGAGCGGTCCTTGCAATCCTGGTGGGCGGGGCTGACACCGCCGCAGCGCCAGCGCGCCGCGGCCATCGCCTCCGGCCCGGCGCCGCGCGGGATGGCGATCGACGATCTGACAGCCACGATGATCCTGGCCGGACTGCCCACATCGCGGCAGGTCTGGACCGGCCAGCCCGAGCACCTTGTCGAGATGCTGGACGAGGTGGCAGTCTTCGTGGTCAAGGCCAGCCGGGCATCCTGAGCGAGCCACCCGACTCGAAGGGATCGCTGCGATGGCAAAGGTCATCTCCACGTTGTTCATCTCGGCCGACGGTGTCGCCGAGATCGACCCCGATTGGCACTTCCCGTACTTCGACGAGAACATGGGCCGCGCCGTCGGCGAGGACTACGACACGGCGGACGTGTTGCTCATCGGCCGCGTGACCTATGACAGCTTCGCCGGTGCGTGGCCCGAGCGGGAGGCTGCCGGCGGGGAGGACGCGCCGTTCGCCAGGCAACTTGGGGACCTGCGCAAGGTGGTCGTGTCGCGTCAGCCGCTCGAGTTCGCCTGGCGCAACTCCGAAGTGATCAAGGGCGATCTGGTCGAGGCCGTCACCACGCTCAAGGTCGATCCTGGCATCAGAGGCATCCTCATCCCCGGCTCGATCTCGGTGGTACAGCAGTTGCTCGCTGCCGGGCTCGTGGACGAGCTCCGCCTGCTGGTGCACCCGGTCGCGGCACGCAAGGGCCGCAGGCTCTTCGAGGACGGGGCAGCGCCGTACCACCTCAAGCTGATGGCGACGGAGGCCTTCCCGACGGGTGTGATCCGGGTGATCTATTCTCCGACGGATTCGCCCGCCGCGGTGGGCTACGACGAGGTTATCGACCACGTGCCCGAGGGAAAGTAGCGGCGTTTCGCGGCAAGCTGGGTGGCGACGCGGCAGCCTCGCGCACGACCACAGCTGACCGCTAGAGGGGTGGAGGCCGGTTGTCGACGATGCTCTTCATCACCAGGGTGGAACTGAGTCGTTGGACGCCGGGAAGTGCCGCCAGTTGGTTGTCGTAGAGCTTCTGGTAGCCGGCCAGGTCCACGGTGAGAATGCGCAGGAGGTAGTCGGGATCGCCGAACAGCCGTTGCGCATGGACGATGTTGGCGGTGGCCGTGACAGCCCGCTCGAAGGCTTCGAGGGTCTCGCGGTCGGCGCTGCGCATGGTGACGAAGACGAGTGCTTCGAAGTTGAGCCCGATCGCCCTCGGGTCGAGTGTCGCGTGGTAGCCGGAGATGACCCCCGAGCGTTCGAGGGTGCGAACCCGGCGGTGACACGGGGACAGGCTCAGTCGGACGCGGTCGGCCAGTTCGGTGAGCGAGAGGCGCCCATCCCGCTGCAGCTCGACAAGAATCTTCCGGTCAACGTCATCCATAGATCAAATCATCCCCCACGCATGCGCTAAGCAAGGAAGAAGTTGGAAGCATCTTCCGCCGAATCCGGCATAGTCTTCCTTTGAGCCCACTCAATCGGGTTCGCAAGGAGTGTTCAGTCGTGGATCCTGCCGTCGTGGTCTCGTTCTGGGTGGTCTCGATGCTGTTCGTCGTCACCCCCGGGGCGGACTGGGCCTATGCGATCGCCGCCGGTCTGCATCACCGCAACGTGATCCCGGCGGTGGCGGGGCTCCTGACCGGCCACCTACTGGCCACTGGCATCGTGGCGGCCGGGGTGGGGGCTGTGGTGAGCCAGGTCCCGCTCGCACTCACCGTGCTCACGATCATCGGGGCGGCCTACTTGATCTGGGTGGGCCTCCGCACTCTCAGCCGCCCGGCGACGATCCAGGCAGGCGCGCAACGCATCCGGGTCGCCTGGCTCGCCCAGGCCGCCAAAGGTCTCGGCGTGAGCGGACTCAACCCCAAGGTCTTCCTGCTCTTTCTCGCCCTGCTCCCACAATTCATCAGCACCGCCTCCGCCTGGCCACTCCCTGCCCAGATGCTCCTGCTCGGAGGCGTCCACGTCGCCAACTGCGCCTTGATCTACCTCACCGTTGGAGTCGCCGCCAGACTCCTGCTGCGCACGCGTCCGGGCGTTGCGCAGTTGGTCAGTCGCACGTCTGGAGCCGTCATGACGTTCCTCGGTGCCGGGCTTCTGATCGAACAACTTCTGCCCTTGACCGTCTGAAAGCTGTCCACACTCACGTGGTGGTCGCGCTGGTGCGAGTGGGGACTGTCACCCTCGACTCGAGTCGATGTGCTGGCAGCCACGCTGGCGGCGAGGCCGGTGAGCAGAACTACTGACGTCGAACTGCCTGTCGGTGACGGCTCCCGACCTAGCCTTGAGTCACCAGTTCCGAAGCCTCCAGCTGGATCTCTCGTAGGACCGGTGGAAATGCGGCTCGCATGTCGGTCACCGACGCCCTCGCCCCCCAATCCGCTCGCCCTCGCCGAGGAGCGGCGGTTCGCGCCGACATGGCGAAGCGAACCCAGAGCTTCACCGACCTCGCCCTGACGGTTCGAAGCGCCGGCCTCAACCGGCGGAGCCGATGGTTCTATCTGGCCCTGTTCGGTGGACTGGTCGCTGCGCTCGCGGGAGCTTTCACCGGACTCGTCCTGCTGCAGGACTCGTGGTGGCAGCTACTGATCGCTGCCGCTCTGGGCATCATCTTCACCCAGTTCGCCTTTCTGGGCCACGAGGCTTCCCACCGCCAGGTCCTGACGTCCGGACCGGCGAACGACCGGATCGGATTGGTGCTGGCGAACTTCTTCGTCGGGATCAGCTATTCGTGGTGGATGACCAAGCACACCCGCCACCACGCCAACCCCAACCGGGTGGGCAAGGATCCCGACGTCCAGCTGGGTATGGTCGCCTTCCGACCGGAGGACGCGGCGACGACCACCGCTGCTCACGCCTGGGTCACCCGGCGCCAAGGGTGGCTGTTCTTTCCGCTGCTGCTGTTCGTCGGCCTCGACCTGCACCAGGCGTCCTTCCGCGGCTTGTTCGCCCGCCGCCGCGTCGAGGGAAGGCTGCTGGAAATGACCCTGCTCGGCGCCAGGTTCGCCGCCTACCTCGGGGTGCTGTTCTGGCTGCTGCCCGTCGGGCTGGCTTTCGCGTTCCTCGGCGTCCAATTGGCGGTGTTCGGGGTCTACATGGGAGCGAGCTTCGCGCCGAACCACATCGGCATGCCCATCATCGAGGCGGATGCCCGGCTCGACTTCCTGGCCAAGCAGGTGCTGACGTCACGCAACGTCTCCGGCGGCTGGTGGATGACGGCGCTGATGGGCGGCCTCAACTACCAGATCGAACACCATCTTTTCCCCAGCATGCCTCGCCCGCATCTCAGCCAGGCCCGGGTGTTGGTTCGCCAACATTGTCGCGAGCTGCACGTGCCTTACACCGAATCAACGCTGACCGAGGCCCTGACGATCGTGGTCCGGCATCTCAACGAGGTTGGTCTTGCGGCGCCGCGTAACTTCCGGTGCCCCACCGCGGCCGGAATGGGTCGTTCGTGACCCCCGATCCGCTGCGTCCACGGGGGCAGGGCAGGCTCTCCAGCACACCGGCGGATCAGCTCGAATTCGTCGCTCTGCTGGATTCTCCTGCGCCGGTCGAGTACAGTCACCCCTGAGAGTGACGCCGGGTCGATGATGTCTCCTGGGGGTGGGTAGACGGCTTCTAGCCCTTCGATCGGCGTCACTCTCGTTTTCCAACTTCCGGTAGGGGACGCCGACCATCGTGGTTAGCATCGGGGTATGAGCGACCACGGGTTGTCACTGTGTACCGAGAAGATGCGAGCTGCCGGGGTGGACCCCGTGGCGATCGATGTCTTCAGCCATTTCTACCGCCTCTGTGAACGCGGTGAGACCGGGATCATCCCTGAAGACTCCATCGCTCCGCTGTTGGATCCTCCGCAACTGGCCCAGGTCGAGGTCGCCGAGGCGACCGCACTGGCTGCGCTCGCAGAGACCGTGATGATCAAGCTCAACGGGGGACTGGGTACCTCGATGGGACTGGATTCGGCCAAGACCTTGCTCCCGGTGCGCGATGGCAAGAACTTCCTCGATCTGATTGTTGAGCAGGTGCGCTATGCGCGCCAGAAGTTCGGCGTGCCGCTGCCCCTGTTGTTCATGGACAGCTTCCGGACCCAACGAGACACCCTGGCCCACCTCGCCCGTTACCCCGACTTGGCGGTGGACGGGCTGCCGCTGGACTTCCGGCAGAATGCCGAGCCGAAGCTGCGGCGCGACGACCTCACCCCGGTGGAGCATCCTGCCGATCCCAGCCTGGAATGGTGCCCGCCGGGGCATGGCGACCTTTACACCGCGCTGTGGGGCTCCGGGATCCTCGACTCCCTGATTGAGGCTGGTTTCCGGTACGCCTCCGTAGCCAACGGGGACAACCTGGGGGCCGCGCCGAACCCCGTCCTGGCCGGTTGGTTCGCCGACACCGGGGCCCCCTACGCCGCCGAGGTGTGCCCTCGCACGGTCAACGACCGCAAGGGTGGCCACCTCGCGATCCGGAAGTCGGACGGACAACTCATCCTGCGCGACTCCGCCCAAACGGCTGACGAAGACCAGGTGTTCTTCACCGACGAGCACGTGCACCCCTATTTCCACGCCAACAACCTGTGGCTTGACCTCGTGCAGCTGAGGGCAGCCATGCAGGAACGTGACGGCGTGCTGGGGCTGCCGCTGATTCTCAACGAGAAGACGGTCGACCCCGGGGATCCCAGCTCGACCCCGGTTATCCAGCTGGAGTCGGCGATGGGCGCCGCGATCGAGGTGTTCGCCGGCGCTCGGGCGATTGCGGTGGGACGCGACCGCTTCCTGCCGGTGAAGACCACC
The DNA here is from genome assembly GCA_049688555.1 of Propionicimonas sp. GTDB lineage: Bacteria > Actinomycetota > Actinomycetes > Propionibacteriales > Propionibacteriaceae > Propionicimonas. The sequence goes on along the minus strand of JBAVKY010000044.1, from coordinate 4,873 downwards.
AACGAACTGCTGCTGCTGCGCTCCGACGTATTTTCTCTGGGCGAGGACGGCCGACTGGTGGCCACGACCGCGATCCCCGAGATCGACCTGGCCGGGCAGTACTACAAGCTGGTCGACGACTTCGAGGCGCGCGTGAAAGTGGTGCCGTCCCTGGAGCGGGCCGAGTCACTGGTCGTCCGCGGCGACTGGGTGTTCGACGAACCTGCCGAGGTGGTCGGAGCAGTCACGCTGCCCGAGACGGGGGAGACCCGGTACTACCGATGAGCCAACGCTGGCACGCGGCGATCGGTTTCGCCCTGGTTGGCGTGGAGCTTGCTGTGGACGAGCCGGGGCAACCCGATCCGGACGCGCTCGCGAAGGCGCTCGTGGCAGATGGTTGGACGGGCGACCGCATCGCAGCACGCGCGCGTGCTCGGCTGCAGGCTGGAATGCCTTGGCCGCACCCTGTCCCCGAGGCGCTCCGGCGGGGTTGTGGTGCGGCTCAGTTGCTGGCCGCTCTGGGCGCCACCCGCGCCGCGTTGGGGATCGCCACGCTGGTGACCAGGAGTCCCTCCGTCCGGACCCGGCTGACCCCTGACGAGGTCCGGCTGGTGCGCGAGGTTCCGCCCCACCACGGTTCCTGAGCCCAGGCCGCGGCGCCGACCTGAGTCCGGTGTGGTGACATCAGAACGCCGGTATCCACCCTCGCTGAGGGTGGACACCGGCGTTCAGGGGTCAGTGCTTCGCCTTGAGCAGGTCGCGGATCTCGGTCAGCAGTTCGTCGGTGGAAGGCTCCTTCACCTCGACGACCGCTGCGGGCTTGGCGAGCTTGGTGCGGAGCAGTTCGTACGGCTTGATGACGCCGAAGTAGACGATGGCCGCCAAGATGACGAACGCGACCACTGCCGTGATGAACTTGCCGACGTTGATGCCGCCGATGGCGACCGTGTCGAAGTTGGGATTGCCACCGAGCTTGCCGATGACGTCCATGATGATCTGCGTGAACGTGCTGACGACGACTCCGAACGAGGTGGCCATGATGACCGCGACGGCCAGTTCGACCAGGTTGCCGCGCATGAGGAAGTCCTTGAAGCCCTTCACGGGTTTCTCCTTTGGGTGGTGGTTGCCTGGGGGAGCCGCCAGTGTAGGCGCGGGATCGGTCAACGCAGCGCGAAGCTCAGTGTCGAGACAACGGCGGCAGCGGCAACCCGGGTGGCATCGGTCGGGCTGAGATCCACCAGGAGCACCCTGCCAGGACTGGCGTTGAGCATTCCTGACGAACCGGACGTGGGCAGCGCGACCACCCGGGCGTCGCGGACCACGACCTCCAACGAGCCGGACGCGCCCGTGCCCATCAGGTCGATCCGGTCACCGACCTGGAGCAGCTCGATGGGGGCGTTCTCGTCCACTCGGACGGGCAGCGCGACCCGTCCGGACGCGACCAGGGAACCGCCGGTCACGAGACTTGTCGCTGCCAGCACCCCGCGTCGGGGGATCGCGCTGATCGCTGTCCGGTCCACCGCCTCCGACGGTGATGTCAGCGCGCCTTCGGGCACGGCGTCGGCGGGGAGCCTCAGCTCGGCGAGGTCCATGGCCGCGATGCGCTGCCCCCCGGCAATCGGACGGGCGGCCACCACCACGACGGCATCGCCCCGCGAGGCGGTGGCGGACTCAAGGCCGGCGAAGACGGCCAGAGCGGCGAAACTGGCCGCGAAGGTTCGGCGATGCCACCGGAGGGCTCGGCGGATTGGGTCAGGCGGGACGGCGAGAGGCACACCGTGAAGTGTGCGGCGGCCATGCTGGAAAGAGTCAGTTCCCCACAGGTTCAGGCGGCCGACGACGAGGCTGTGGACGACGCGCTCGCACTGGCGGCGGGCTTGTTGGCTTGGGGGGCGGGCTTGTCGGCCTTGGCCGCGTTGGCCCGGCCCTTGCTGCGGTTGTCGGTGGCGTAGAAGCCAGCGCCCTTGAACACGACCCCCACCGCGCCGTACACCTTGCGCAGGTTGCCAGTGCACTCTGGGCAGTCCGTCAGCGGGTCGTCGGTGAACTTCTGAACGGCTTCCAACTCGTTGGCGCACTCGGTGCAGCGGTACTGATAGGTGGGCACGGATCACTTCCTGAACGCGGCGGGGACCCTCTTAGGGTACTGTTCACCTCCCTCAACCGAAAAATTGGCGGCTGCTATTCCGCGTGCTCCTCAGTCCGGTGCTGGCCGCCAGCGCAGTCCCAGTCACCGGTGGCGGTCAGGATGACCTGCACGCGCCGGTCCCACGGGTCGGTGGGCAATTCGTCCAGCACCTCGCCGTCGTGCAGCAAGAGGCCGATACGTGCGCGCGGTCCGGCGTGGGCGAGCGCGCGGTCGTACCAACCGACACCGGTCCCCAAGCGATCCCCGGACGGTGTCCCGGCAAGGCCCGGCACCCAGATCCAGTCAGCCTCGCGCAAGGCTTCCGGGCCCAGTCGGCCGGTGGTCGGTTCGAGAATTCCCCGCCACGACGGGCGCAGCTGCGCGGCTCCTGCGTACCAGGCCCAGTCCGGGTCGCGGCGGAGCACCGGTAGGAGCACGCGTATTCCCGACGCGACCAGAGCGTCGATGAGTGCCCAGGTGTCGGGTTCGCCAGGGCCCGACGCATAGCAGGCGACGACGTCGCTGCCCGCTGTGCGAGCTAGGGCACGGGCAGTCCGGTCGCCGGCCGGGGGGGTGGCTCCGGCCCGGGCCGCCTGAAGGCTCTCCCGCAACGGCGCCTTAGCCGCGCCGGATTCCCCGGCTCGCGTCATCCCTCCCTGGGCCCCAGCGGTCATGGCTTATCGTAGACACATGCCTCTGTTCGGACGCGCAAAGACCGAAGCAGTCCCGCCCTCACCGATCGCCTCGCCGGGGCCCACGCGCTTGCCCGATGCACCAACCGTGGACGATGCCGGACGGCGGTCCGTCCTGGCTCATCGTGAGTACCTGCTTTCGCAGGTCAGCAGCCTGCGGCCCTTCGGTATCGGACTGCTCGACGCCGCGGGACTGACCCTGTGTGAATCCATCAGCTCCGATCTCGACCTGCCCGTCTACACCTCACCCCGGGTCGCGGGGTGGGCAGTGCGGGGCTCGAACCTCGTCGGCGCCTCAGCGCACCGGCCAGTGATCCTCCCGGTGGTGGGCGAGATCGACGCCGGTGGATATCGCGGAGCCCCTTTGATGCCGGGCACCGCCGTGAAGGTGGCGGCCGGTGCCCCGGTGCCCGAGGGCGCAGACGCCGTCGTCCCGCTTGGAAAAGGCGTTGAAGTCGGTGACGGCGTTGAGTTCCGCAGTGAGGTGAGCTTCAATCAGAACCTCATCGTGGCCGGATCGCGCGTTGCCGACGGTGATTTCCTCCTGGCCCCCGGCGCCGTGCTGAATGCTCGCTCGATAGCGCTGCTCGCCGAGGTCGGGCATGACAAGGTGCTGGCCCGGCCTCGTCCGCGGGTAGTCGTCGCCACGGTGGGTAACGACCTGGTCGATCCCGGGCTCCCGCTGGAGCGGCTCTCCCAGAGCTACGACGCCTTGACGTCCCTGGTCGCGGCAAGTGCGGGCCAGGACGGGGCCAAGGTGTTCCCGATCGGCATTGTGCCGGCGGAGGCTGACACGCTGCGGCGCACCATCTCCGAGCAACTCCTGCGGGCTGACCTGGTGCTGGTCGCAGGGGCGGCTGATGGGCTTCTCGCCGAGGTGTTGGGCAGCCTCGGAGCGATCGACGAGGCCGAGGTGGCGATGAACCCCGGTGGGTCGTCGTTGTTCGCCCTGATCGGCGACGAGCGGACGCCCGTCCTCGTGCTCCCGGCGGATCCGCTCGGGGCCCTCGTCGCGTATCACGCGTTCGCCAGACCACTCATCCGCCAACTGGCCGGGCTCTCGCCGCTCGACGTACCGGCCCGCTTGGCTCCCGTGGTGCGTCCCTTGGCCTGCGATCCGACAGCCACCAGCTTCCTGCTGGCCGCCTCAGGGGCGCGAGGTGTCGATCCGTTCCCGGACACCGATCGGCGAGGCGCGATCCAGATTGCCAGGGCTGACTGCCTGATCGTCCTGCAGCCAGGGGCGCAGCGGATCGAGGCTCACAGCGACGTGGTCTGCTGGTTACTAGGACCGTGAGTCGATGGGCCGGCTCCCTGCGCAGTGGCCGGTGACGCTGCAGCACGGGCCCGTGACGCTGCGCCCGCTGCGCAGGCGTGACGAGCGGGCCTGGTCCCAGATCCGAGACCGTGGACAACAGTGGTTCCGTCCGTGGGACTCCACGCGTCCCCCGGGATCTCCCGATGCCCCCATGACCTTCCCTGAGCTCGTCAGTACCTTCTCGAAGCGAGCGCGACAAGGAACGATGCTGCCCTGGGCGGTGGAGTTTCAGCCCGACCCCCAGCAGCGCGGGGTGTTCGCCGGCCAGGTGACGGTGAGCGGGATCACCTACGGGTCAGCCGGGTGGGCACAGATCGGATACTGGATAGACCCCCGTTGGGCGGGGCGGGGCATCATCCCCACGGCGGTGGCCATGGCTTGCGACCACTGCTTCGCCACGCTGCTCCTGCACCGCATCGAGGTCGCGATCCGTCCAGAGAACACCAACAGTCTCGCGGTGGTCCGCAAGCTTGGCTTCCGGTACGAGGGCCGCCGGCCCGCCTACATGCATGTGGACGGGGCCTGGCGCGATCACGAGATGTTCGCCCTGCATGCCGAAGAGGTGCCCGACGGCATGCTGGCCCGGCTGCATCGACGGATCTTGCCCTAGATTCCGGCGACACACCCTCTTGGTCGACCGGACCTGCCGTACGGCCCCCTACGGTTCGGTTGTGGGGTTGACAGGGGTGATCTTCGCGGGAATAGCCGCCTTGTGGCTGGTGTACCTCGTCCCCTACTTCCTGCACCACCGGGTTC
>JBAVKY010000043.1:0-2386 GCA_049688555.1 Propionicimonas sp. | reverse complement strand
GGTCAAGGCCCGCGGGATCGTCTGGTTGACGATCTGCATCGATCCGCCGCCCACCAGCTTCTTGAACTTCACCAGCGAGAAATCCGGCTCGATGCCGGTGGTATCGCAGTCCATCATGAAGCCGATGGTGCCGGTCGGTGCCAGCACGGAGGCCTGTGCGTTGCGGAAGCCGTTCCTCTCACCCAGCTTCACCACCTTGTCCCATTCGGCGGTCGCCGCCTCCTGGACGATGGTGTCGAGGGCGTCATAACCGCGAAGGTCGTCGTTGGCCGCCCGGTGCTTGCGCATCACCCGCTGGTGCGCACTGGCATTACGGGCGTAGCCGTTGTAGGGCCCGACCACCGCGGCCAGTTCGGCCGAACGACGATACGAGGCCGCCGTCATCAACGAGGTGATCGATCCGGCCAGTGCCCGTCCGGCGTCGGAATCGTAGCCGCGGCCAACCGCCATCAGCAGCGCACCGAGGTTCGCGTACCCGATGCCCAACTGCCGGAAATTCCGGGTCGTCTCGGCGATCGGCTCAGTTGGGAAGTCCGCGAAACAGATCGAGATGTCCATCGCCGTGATGATCAGTTCGACCGCTTTGGTGAACAGGGCCGCATCGAAAGTGCCGTCCTCCGCAAGGAACTTCAACAGGTTCAGGCTCGCCAGGTTGCACGACGAGTTGTCCAGGCTCATGTACTCCGAGCACGGGTTGGAGGCGGTGATCCGTCCGGTCTCGGGATTGGTGTGCCACGCATTGATCGTGTCGTCGTACTGCAGGCCAGGATCGGCACACTCCCAGGCCGCCTTGGCGATCTTGTTGAACAACGTCCTCGCATCCACTGTTTCGACGACCACCGGCTCGGTGCGGGCCATCAGGTTGAAGGGCTTCCCGTCCACCACTGCCTGCATGAACGCGTCGGAGACGCGCACCGAGTTGTTCGCGTTCTGGTACTGAACGCTGACGATGTCCTTTCCACCCAGGTCCATGTCGAAGCCGGCGTCGCGAAGCGCGCGGATCTTGTCTTCTTCGCGGGCTTTGGTCTCGATGAACTCTTCGATGTCTGGGTGATCGACATCCAGCACGACCATCTTGGCGGCCCGGCGTGTCGCCCCCCCGGACTTGATGGTGCCCGCACTCGCGTCCGCCCCTCGCATGAACGACACCGGACCTGAGGCCGTTCCCCCCGAGGACAACAGTTCCTTCGACGAACGGATTCGCGAGAGGTTCAACCCGGCCCCGGAGCCACCCTTGAAGATGAAACCTTCCTCGCGGTACCAGTTCAGGATCGAATCCATCGAGTCGTCGACGCTCAGGATGAAGCAGGCGCTCACCTGCTGCGGGCTCGCGGTACCGACGTTGAACCAGACCGGAGAGTTGAAGCTGAAGTACTGGTGCAGCAGCATCCAGGTGAGTTCCTGTTCGAAGATTTCGGCAGCTTCCGCACCCGCGAAGTAGCCATTCTCTTCACCTGCCTTGCGGTAGGTCTTCACCACGCGATCGATGATGGTGCGCAGGCTGGTCTCACGAGTCGGCGTCCCCAGCGCGCCCCGGAAGTACTTCGTGGTGACGATCGTGGAGGCGTTAAGGCTCCAGAAGTCGGGGTATTCGACCCCGCGCTGCTCGAACACGCTCTCCCCGGTGCGCCAATTCGTCTGGACGATGTCGCGCAACTCCCACGTCACCTCGTCGTAGGGATGCACGCCAGGAGTCGTGAATACCCGGTCGATGGTCAGCCCGGGAGCCTTGCGCCCGTTGCGGGGGCTGGCGGTCTTCACGGTGTCTGTCATGCTGCTGCCTTTCGAATGTGATGCACCTGCTGAAGGGGTCGGCCTGATCCAGCGAACGTTCAGCGGACGGAAAGCGCCGATTGGCGCAAGTGTTCGATCTCGGTCTCGAAGTCCTCGACCGACTCGTAGTGCCTGTAGACGGAGGCGAATCGCAGGTAGGCGACCGGGTCAAGCAGGCTCAGTGGCCCGAGGATTGCCACCCCGACATCATTGGCCGGGATCTCGGCCTGGCCGCTGGCCCGGAGGCTCTCTTCGACCTGTTGCCCCAGCCTCGCCAGGTCATCCTCGGTCACCGGCCGACCCTTGCAGGCCTTGGCCACGCCCCGCACCACCTTCTCGCGAGAGAAGGGTTCGACCACGCCGGATCGCTTGACAACGACCAACTGCATCAGTTCGAGCGTGGTGAATCGACGCTCGCAACTCGGGCATTGGCGACGTCGCCGAATGCTCGTGCCGTCTTCATCCACCCGGGAATCCAGCACGCGAGTGTCGGTGTGCCGGCAATATGGGCAATGCATCGTCCGCTCCTCTCCCGAGTGGAACCGAGGGGTCCTGTGAGTAACCCTGTGGATGGCTTGTGGATACTGACCACAACCTGTGGACTAACCACAGG
>JBAVKY010000042.1:0-3333 GCA_049688555.1 Propionicimonas sp. | reverse complement strand
GAGGTGGACATGGTCATCGACCTCGGCCTGCTGAAGGCTGGGCACCTCGAATGCACGAGGGACGAGATCGCCGCCGTCCGAGCTGCCGTGCCGAGACCGAAAATGCTCAAGGTGATCATCGAATCAGCGGCGCTCACCGACGACGAGATCGTCGCCGCCTGCCAGGCCGCCGAGGCAGCCGGCGCCGACTTCGTGAAGACCTCGACCGGCTTCCACCCGGCCGGTGGCGCCTCGGTGCACGCCGTCGCGCTGATGGCCCAGACGGTGGGCGGACGGCTGGGCGTCAAGGCGTCCGGCGGGATCCGCAGCCACGAGGCCGCGATCGCGATGATCGAAGCGGGAGCCACCCGGCTCGGGCTCTCCGGCACCGCAGCGGTGCTCGACGGCGCCGGCCCGGCAGCTGGCGTCAGCCCAGAACTGCAGTACTGACCCGTGCCGCGCAGCGGGGGCAGTGAATCGCGCGAGCGTCCAGACGTCAGCCCAGACCAGCACTACTGACCCAGGCGGCCGCCGCCTGCGGGTCGGCAGCGAGCTTGCGGCGCAGGTCGCTGAACGCCTCCTGGGAGAGCGCCGCCATCGCGTCTCCGAGCGCCAGCAGCGCCCGCGGGTGCTGCTCGGCCAGCGTGGCGCCGACGATCACCACGAGCGGGTCGGGCGCTTCGATGCCGATGGGATCCGCCAGAACCTGCAGCCCGTCCAGCTCGATCGAGTCGGTGCGTCGGAACAGCGCCAGTTGCACGCTGCCGTCATCAAGCGCGGCGCGGCGGGCGGCGGCGTCCTCAATCTGACGGGTGGGCAGCGACACCCCGTACGCCGCCAACAGGGCAGGCACTCCGGCGGTGTTCGTCAGCCCCCACGACGGCGTCGCCAGCGCTCCGCCCTTCAGCTTGCTGCGCACCTGGCTCAGGCTCTTCACCCCCGAGGCGGCCACTTCCGGCGTGGTCGCCCACAGCACAGCCCCGTCCAGTTGCGTGGCCCGCAGCACGCTCACGTCCGGCGCCACGGCGGTCGCCAGCGTGGTGATGAGGTCCTCCAGAGCCGGGGGCTCCTCCTCGGCGAGTCGGGTCTGCAGAGCCGTCCACCCGAACAGACCCATGATGGCCGGGGACCCTTCGGCCACCGCCGCCACCGCGGTGTCGACCGGCTGCCGCGCGACGGTCGCCGGCTGCTGCTTGGCGGCCAGCGCGGCCAGCAGGATGGCGCTCAGCGCGTCACCGGGCGCGGTGCCGTCCGTCCCGATGGCGAGCGACGCGACCGACGACGGCGGCGGCGTGACCGGCGACACCCGGGCGCACCCAGCGAGAGCAACCCCGGCAACGCCGAGCCCGCCGATCCCCACCGCAGTCAGGAAGCCACGTCTATCCACGTGGCCAGTCTCCCCTACCCGCCAACCCCTGGGCTGCCCCGTCCGGGCCGGGCCGCCCACCCACCATCGTGAACTGCATACCGAATTCGATAAGCAAGCGAACACTCGGTGCGCCCGACAACCCGCACAGGCACCCAGAAACACCGAACGCTGTCCACGCGCAGTCTCCCTACCCGCCAACCCCAGGGCGGTCCCGTCAGGGCCGGGCGGCCCAGGCATGGTGGTCGATCGCGTACCGTAGTCGGAAGCGAATCGAACACTCCGTGCCCTGGACACCGGCACCCACAAACACCAAACGCGGCGGTGGTTTCCCACCGCCGCGCCCGGCGAACAACAAGCCTCAGAATGCCGTCACTGATTACGCAGCGCCGACTGAGCCGCCGCGAGCCTGGCGATCGGCACGCGGAACGGCGAGCACGACACGTAGTCCAAACCCACCTGCTGGCAGAACTCGATGGACGACGGGTCGCCACCGTGCTCGCCACAGATCCCCAGCTTGATGTCGGGATGGGTCGATCGCCCGAGTTCGCAGGCCATCTGCACCAGCTTGCCGACGCCGACGGTGTCGAGCCGAGCGAACGGATCGTTCTCGTAGATCTTCTTGTCGTAGTAGGCATCGAGGAACTTGCCAGCGTCGTCACGGCTGAAGCCGAACGTCATCTGGGTCAGGTCGTTGGTGCCGAACGAGAAGAAGTCCGCTTCCTTCGCGATCTCGTCGGCGGTGATGGCCGCCCGCGGGATCTCGATCATGGTGCCGACCAGGTACTTCAGGTCGACCCCCGACTCGGCGATGATCGCGTCAGCGGTCGCGACGACGATGCTCTTGACGTACGTGAACTCCTTCACCTCACCCACCAGCGGAATCATGATCTCGGGGACGAGGTCCCACTCCGGGTGCGCCTTCTTGACGTTGACCGCCGCCTCGATGATCGCACGCGTCTGCATCGCGCCGATCTCGGGGTAGGTCACGTCGAGCCGACAACCGCGGTGGCCCATCATCGGGTTGAACTCGTGGAGCCCGGCGATGATGCCCCTCAGCTCCGCGACCTCCATGTTCATCTCGGTGGCCAGGTTGGCGATGTCGTAACCGTCGTGCGGCAGGAATTCGTGCAGCGGCGGGTCGAGCAGCCGGATGGTGACCGGCAACCCTTCCATGGCCTCGTAGATGCCTTCGAAGTCGCCGCGCTGCATCGGCAGCAGCTTGGCCAGAGCGGCCTCGCGCTGGCCGACGGTCTTGGAGACGATCATCTCGCGGATGGCCGCGATCCGGTCGGGCTCGAAGAACATGTGCTCGGTGCGGCACAGGCCGATGCCTTCGGCACCGAACTCGCGCGCCTGGCGGGCGTCTTCCGGGGTGTCGGCGTTGGTGCGCACCTTCATGGTCCGGAAGCCGTCGGCCCACTCGATGATCCGAGCGAAGTAGCCACTGATCTCGGCCGGGACGGTGGCGATCTTCTGGCCGTAGACCTTGCCGGTGGCGCCGTCCAACGAGATCCAGTCGCCCTCGTGGAACGTCCTTCCGCCGAGGGTGAAGCTCTTCCCGCCGGGGCCGAAGGAGATGTCACCCAGGCCCGAGACGCAGCAGGTGCCCATGCCGCGTGCCACCACGGCAGCGTGCGAGGTCATGCCGCCACGGGCGGTGAGGATGCCCTTGGCGTGGTGCATGCCCTCGATGTCCTCGGGGGTGGTCTCCAGCCGGACGAGGATGACGTCCTCGCCGCGCTTACCCCACGCAGCCGCCGTCTTGGCGGTGAAGGTGACCTGACCGCAGGCGGCACCCGGGGAGGCCGGCAGGCCCTTGCCGATCGGGACGGCAGCCGCCAGTTCCTTGAGGTCGAACTGCGGGTGCAGCAGCGCGTCGATCTGCTTGGGATCGATCATGCGGACGGCGCGCTCCTGGCCGATCATGCCCTCGTCCACCAGGTCGCAGGCGATCTTGAAGGCCGCAGCCGCAGTGCGCTTACCGT
>JBAVKY010000041.1:0-1699 GCA_049688555.1 Propionicimonas sp. | reverse complement strand
TGGCGGGCTTGACCACCTTGCGTTGCACGATGGAGAAGTAGATCTCGATCGACCAACTCGTGGAACGGGACGATCCCGGTGGTGCTCGCGCATCGGCCGATCACGGTGGCGTGGTGGACGTCGAGCGCGGCGAGGTAGGCAAGGGTGCCGCCGCGGGCGTATTCGAACTCCACGCGTCGGGTCCGCTCCGGTCCCGGCGGCAGGTCGTCGTGGCGGCGGCGCAGCGCCTGCAGTTGGGACTTCTCATCTGATGTGAAGTCCTCGGTTATGTGAAGTTGTTGCTGGTCGTGCTGGTCGTGCTGGTCGGGCGCTGGTTGGCGCCGGGCTCCTTCGCATAACGGGTCAGACTGCTTGGTGGAGCCAGGCGAGCAGGTCCTGCCGGGTGGCGTGGTCGTAGCGGCTTGGTCCGAGGGTTTTCGCGGCTGCTGCTTCGATGGCTTGGCGCTTCATCTCCGGGTTGGCCTTGGCGTAGACCTCGGTGGTGACGACGGAGGCGTGCCCGAGGAGGTCGCGGATGTAGATCAGGTTGACTCCGTTCTCCAGCAGGTGCATGGCCTTCGAGTGGCGCAGCGTGTGGGGTGAGACGCCGGTGGGCATGAGTTCGGGGCGTTCGGCGTGGGCGTCGTGGACGCATCTGGCGAGGATGTAGGCGGCGCCGGCGCGCCCGAGTGGTTGTCCGGCCCTGTTGGTGAACACCGGCCCGGAGGGGTCGTGGGCAAGCGTGCGGACGTGCTGGTCGAGGATGGTGGCCGCTTGCGGGGTCAGGGGCACGATGCGGGTCTTGCGGCCCTTGCCGGTCAGGGTGACGCTGGCCGGTTTGGTGAGGCGCAGGTCGCCGATTGACAGGTCGCAGGCCTCTTGGACCCGGGCCGCGGTGTCGTAGAGCGTCGTGAGCAGCGCCAGGTCGCGAGGCCCGCGATGCGCGGCGTGCTCCAGCAGCAGCCTGATCGCTTCCACGGGCAGGTAGCCGATGACCGGTTCGGGGGCCTGGGCGGCCTTGACGCCCAGGACTTGGCGGGCGTGGGTGATCTGTTCGGGCGCCTGGGCCTGGACGTAGCGGAAGAACGACTTCAACGCGGCCAGGCGCTGGTTGGCGGTGGCTGTGCTGCTGTGCCTGTCGGTGCGCAGCCAACCGAGGAAGGCCGCCACGTTCCCGGTGGTGAAGTCCGCGAAGCAGACCCTGTCCGGCGGGGTTGCCTGCTGCTCGTCCATGAACCGCAGGAACAGCGTGAACGCGTCCCGGTAGGCGCAGATGGTGTGTCTCGAGCACGCTCTGGTGATGGGCAGGTAGACGGTCAGGAACTGGGCCAGCATGTCGGCGAAGGGACGCGCGGTGGTCGCCATCTCAGTGCTCCACGTGCGGGTAGAGGTCGGCGTAGGTCGCTGCCATGGCCTGCTGGATGCCTGCCCAGTTCGACGGGGCGAGGCGCAGGTAGTACTCCGTCGAGACGATGTCGGCATGCCCCATGAAGGTTGCCAGCGCGGGCAGCGCCACGTGGACGTCCACCCTGTCGGCCTGCATCTTGGCCAGGGCTGCCACCGCATAGGAGTGGCGTAGATCATGAGCGCGAGGAGCGCGTCCCGAGGCCGTGGTGACGCCGGCTTCGAGCATCAGCCCTTGGATGTGCGCGGTGGCGGAACTGGGGTTGTAGGCCCCTCCTCGTGGGGAGGGGAAGAACCACGCTGCGCGGTCTTCGGG